>JBKJUN010000330.1:0-8475 GCA_046590555.1 Bryobacter sp.
GCAAGACATTCTCGTTTTCTACGACAAGGTGTGTGCCGATTTAAGTCTGGTGGAAGGTGCCGATGAACGGCGTGATTATCTGAAGAAGCAGGTTGAGAAGCTGCGGGATGAGTATCAAAAGGCGGCGGCTGATCTGACGGCGAAGCGCAAGAAGGCGGGAGGCAAGCTCGATCAAAAGGTCGAAAGCGAATTGAAGGACCTCAACATGGAGCGAAGCCGCTTTGTAATTGCGGTGCAGGAGGCAGAGTGGAGTGTGTCGGGGATGGACGATGTGCGCTTTCTGATCTCGACGAATCTGGGTGAGGAGCCGAAGCCGCTTGAGAAGGTGGCTAGTGGTGGCGAGTTGTCGCGATTGGCATTGGCGCTGAAAGTGTCGCTAGCAGCCAAGGGTGGCAGGACGATGGTCTTTGATGAAGTGGATGCAGGCATTGGCGGTAGCGCGGCAGAGCAGGTAGGCAAGAAGCTGAAGATGCTGGCCGAGAAGAATCAATTGTTGTGCGTGACGCATCTGGCGCAGATTGCGGCCTTCGGGGATCATCACTATTCGGTGTCGAAGAAGGAATTGAAGGGGCGGACGCATAGCGTCGTGGAAGAGCTAGACGGCGCGGCGCGGGTGAAGGAAGTGGCGCGGATGATTGGCGGGCAACGATTAACCGATGAGGCAGTGCGCTATGCCGAGCAGTTGATTGAGATGGGGGCGAAGGTTTAGCGTAATCTGCTTCGGCATTCATTTTTGATCTGAAACTATCTGGCCAACAGCTAGCTCGTGAAGGTGGAGGTCCATCACCAACATGGATTCACAATCTTTATTGACCAACGTGATTGAGCAGTCGTCGGACAGACGCCGCTTCATGCAGAAGCTGGGTGCCGCCACTGCGGTGCTTGGCGCTGCCAGTGCTGTTCAGGCGCAAGATACAGCGATTACAGATGTTGACATTTTACAGTTCGCTTTGAATCTGGAGTACCTGGAAGCAGAATTTTATACCGTAGCCACTAGTGGCCGGTCCATTGATACGTTCGGTGTCGGAATCACAGGCGACGGCACTGCGGGGCCGACCACGGGTGGTTCCAGGGTTATTTTCAACAATTTCTCGGCCCCGATTAGCAACATCATGGAAGAGCTTGCCTTTGACGAGCGCGCCCACGTTACTCTGCTTCGCACTGCATTGACGGCTGCTGGGGTGATGCCAGTGGCCAAACCCGCGATCAATCTCAGCGGATTGGGATTCGGATATGGGGGTCAGGTAGATTTCATTATTCTGGCTCGAATTCTGGAAGATATTGGCGTGACGGCTTACATCGGTGCAGCACCTTTGATCACGAATAAAGCTTATTTGGGGGTTGCTGCTCAGATTTTGGCAGTGGAGGCTTTCCATTCCGGCAATCTTCGTCTGCTGATTGCGCAGAATCGCTACAACACAACGAAGGTCGATGGGGTTGACGTGACGCCCCCGCCAAGCGGGGCACGATTCTTTGCCACCGACGACAATGCTTTGGCTTATGCTAGAACCCCTGCACAAGTTCTCTTTCTCGCCTATGGCCTCAAAGAGAATGCAATGGGTGGTGGATTCTATCCGGCAGGCTTCAACGGAAAATTGAAGATGTCGGGCAAATCTGCGTAGCCAAATTCGCTATAATTGTGAGCGGTGAGGTGCGAGAGTGGTTGAATCGAACGGTCTCGAAAACCGTCGTACCCGAAAGGGTACCGTGGGTTCGAATCCCACCCTCACCGCCAGTTATCATTCCTGCAGAAGCTCTAATTAGTGATTCTGCGGGGATTTATCCCTTCCATTTTATCTCCGCAAAGTCATTGCTACGCGGTAAACAGTTCTCTGCTTTTGACATCACCTTGGATGGATTCGTGTATTGTGAGGGGCAAAACTCCATTCCCGGTGCTTTCACGTAGTAGGTTTATTCCCTTTTCTTACTGTATTTCTATGTTGAACCATGCTCTCCGCAAAGGGAGCATTTCTTTTTTTGTGGTCGGTGCAGAGTCGTACAAAATCTTCCGGGCCGATCTCATATCCGGTACGCGTATCCAATAGTAGGGCTCGCACGAACTTTCTTGTAGATGTATGATGCGGGCATGAGCATTGACCGCAGAAGTTTTATTCTGATGCCGCTGGCTGCGAGTTTGCATAGCCAGGATGGGGCAGGGCGCTGGACAGAAGCCCAAGCCTGGGCCTGGTACAAGAAGCAGGGCTGGCTGCTGGGTTGTAACTACACGCCTGCTTATGCGATCAATCAACTCGAGATGTGGCAGGCCGATACTTTCGACGCGAAAGCAATCGACCGCGAACTCGGGATGGCTGAAGGAATCGGGCTGAACACGCTGCGTGTCTTCCTGCATGATCTCTTGTGGACCACCGATTCCGCCGGGCTGGTAAAGAGAATGAACACCTTTCTTGGTATCTGCCAACGGCACAAGATCAAGCCCATGTTTGTGCTTTTCGATTCGGTTTGGGATCCGCAGCCCAAAGCAGGTAAGCAACGAGCGCCCAAACCTGGTGTTCATAACTCTGGTTGGGTACAGAGCCCCGGGGCGGAGATTCTTGGGGATCCGGCGAAGTTCGTCAAACTTGAAGCGTATGTGACGGGAGTGATGTCTGCTTTTGCCAAAGATGCCCGGGTGCTGGCCTGGGATCTCTGGAATGAGCCGGACAACGGCAACGGCAATAGCTATAAGTCGACAGAGTTGGCAAACAAGACAACGCAGGTGGAAGTGTGGATGCCCAAGGTTTTTGCCTGGGCCAGATCCACCAAGCCAGTGCAGCCGCTAACCGTGGGTGTGTGGCAGGGCAAAGACTGGTCGAACAACGAATCGATGAGCGCCGTCGACCGGATGCTGATCGGGATGTCAGACGTGATCTCTTTCCATAACTACAGCGCAGCGCCGGAGTTTGAAAAACGGATGAAGGCGCTTGAGCGGCTGAAGCGGCCTCTGCTCTGTACCGAATACATGGCGCGCGGCGCTGGCAGCACTTTTGAAGGGATATTGCCCGTTGCAGCCAAATATGATGTGGCGGCCTACAATTGGGGCTTTGTGCAGGGCAAGACGCAAACCGATCTCCCCTGGGATTCCTGGCAGAAGCCCTATGTGGGCCGCGAGCCTAGTGTCTGGTTTCATGAAATCTTTCGCAAAGACGGCCAGCCCTACCGGCAGGAAGAAGTGGATCTGATCCGGAAACTCACGTCGGAGAAATCGCGCCGCTAAGTTGATCGATTCTCGTGTGCCCTGTCGCATGAGCTGTTTGGAGCGAATGCAATGTCAGCGGCAGTAGATCATTTAGGGGCAGATAAACTCGTACTCGTATTGTGTCGATTTGAAGACGCAACCGGGCGAATCCGGCATATCGACTTCAATTGGGCCACTAGCGTGATCACTATTGAACTGGTGCAGGGTGATGATTTGAAAAAGATCGTGCTCCACCACCCCCAAAGCAAGACCATCGGGCCTCGCTCAGGGAATCTTCGCGATTACTTTGAAGTCACGGGGATAGAACTCGTCTGGGAGCCCGATGACGAACCCGCAATTTCTTTAATTTCCCAACAAGACCCAGAACCAGTATTGGTTGAGGAGACGACCCGGGTGGGCATGGACGAATTTTGGAAATATATGAATCGGCTCGAACGTGCAGGTCAGATGGAGGAAGTGGAGAAACAGATTAAAGACCGTGTTCCGTATGCTCACTACGCGCTTGAAATCGACACCGTTTACCGTTCCCGTTGGCATCGCTTCAAGGCAGCCGGAGATCTGGTTCGTGCCGAGGAGGCAAGAAAGAAGGCCGCAGATTGGGCCTACATTTTTGCAGGCTTTGCCACCAGTGGAGGTGAAGGTGCTGCATTTTCCTATGAGCGCGATCAATTTTTGAGTACCTTGAAATGAAATATCAATTGATCTTTGACCTGGCTACGATGTCTGCGGCCCCTCGCGGTGTCCTGATGTGGGCGGCTGGAATTGCCGCTCTGGCACTGGTGTCTGCGCTGGTCATGAAGCTCCGTGGAAACACTACTGCGATGCCTGTGAAGTTCCTCGGGATCATGGCTGGAGTGATGCTGCTGGTGAGCGGGCTGATGGAGTTTGAGCGGAGATGGATCCTCAACAAAATACAAACCGAACTGAAGACCGTGGATGGCGTGGTGATGGCCCACTGGACCAAGCGAGTGAAGCGCGCCGGGGGTGGCAATGCCTACTGGCAGTGGGAGGGTTTCAGTGTCGGCAACAAGCAATTCTTGTACAGCACAGATGCAGAGCAGAATTATTTCTACAACGCCCAGGGTCTGAAGTTTCATGAGGGCATGCCGGTGAGAGTTTCTTACCTTGAGGTCTCGACTGAGGGCAAGCTGGGCAATGAAATCACCCGGCTTGAAGCCGTCCGGCTCTTTCCCTAGACTTCGACCCTGCTCAGGCTGGCATTCCAGCGGATCCGCCGCCCAGACTTGAGCGACAGATTGGCCATCTGCACTACCAGCGCAGCCTGAAAGCCCAAGGCAATGGGTGCAGTGGGTTTCTTTCGGGTACGCACGCAATCGAGGAAGTTCTGCACGTGAAGGTCGGTAGCCCAGCCGAAGCCTTTCGCCGAAGTCCTCTCGATCGTGGGGCTGTCTTCGGCTCCTTCAGGGTAAACACGACAGGTCTCTCGCCCAATATCCATGCGGGCTTTGTCGCCATCGAGATGATTCATCTGATCGTTGCGGCTCTTGTATTTCATCGCGGCGTAGTTGATCGAGAAAACTCCGAGGAAGTCTTCTGGATATTCGACGCTGACGACCACGGATTCTGGGGTGTCGAAGCCCGATCGGTGGGGCTTGCCGGCCGCAGCGGTGACTGCGGTGGGGTAACTGGCATTCATCAGTTGATGGATGCCATCAAAAACATGGGCACCTTGGTCGGCTACGATGCCACCTGCGTAATCGGAATAATTGCGCCAGTTGCGAAAAAGGTCCGGGTTGAGGGCTGTGCGCTTCTCCAGCGGTCCTTGCCACTGTTCCCAATCGAGCGGGCCATCGAGTTTGGATGAGGCAGGATTGCCGTTCAGGTAATTGTTGAGCCACCAGGAGCGCACCATGCGCACCTTACCCAGCGCGCCGGACGCAACAATCTCCCGGCCCTGCTGGTAAAGATCATAGCTGCGGCGCTGCATGCCGACCTGGATGATCTGCTTTGTTTTCTTTTCTGCTTCCACCAGTGCAACCCCTTCTTCGGGAGTGCGGCAGAGCGGCTTTTCGACGTAGATGTCCTTGCCTGCAGACAGGGCATCGAGGATCATCCGGGCATGCCAGTGCTCGGGAGTTGCGATCAGGACGGCCTGGATAGATTTATCGTTGAGCAGATCCTGGTACTTGCGATAAGCCTTGGGGGAAGTGCTTTGAGCCTTGTTTGCTGTGGAGATGCCACGCTCGAGATTTGGTTCGTAAACGTCACAGATCGCACTGACGCGGAGTGATGGATCTTTTTGGAAGACCGTCATGACGAAGGTGCCACGGCTACCCGCACCAATAACGCCAAGAGAAACCGGTTCGGCTCCGAAAGCCAAATGGGGAAGCATTAGACTGCTTGAGACGATGAAGGTTCTACGATTCATTTCCGGTGCTGAGCGCAGCACCATCATAGCCGAAGTGAATTGTGTTTGTTACAAGGGCCTAGTCAACGAAACCGCGCCAGGTATTGCCCTTTTCGTCGCGCAGGACAATGTCGCTGCCTTGCGTCGAAACCCCGGAAATATGGTTGCCTTCGGAATCCCTGAAGCGGAAGCGAACCATCGTGTCGAAAGTTTCTGCCACACCGCGCCATTCGCGGCCAAATTCGTCGCGAAGCCGAATGAAATCGCCGTCGCCGAAGCCATGCAGGAATTGATTACCTGCACCCTGGATCCGGTAATAGCCAGTCTTGGCCGCGGAAGTGCCTCGCCGACGCTTGATCATCATTTGTGGACTGTTCATCGGCAGTTTGAGAAATAGACTTTAGTGACTAGTTCTATCTGGAAAGCCAACATACTGCACTTCTTCTTCCAGCATCAGGTCGAATTCGTTAAAGACGAGCGATTTGAGAGTGTCGATTAGCTGGCAAACCTCGAATGAGGTGCCGTTGCCGGCGTTGTAGATCAGGTTCGCGTGGTAGCTGGCTACTTCGATGCCCCCGTTTTTCATGCCTTTTGAGCCGATCTGCTCAAGGAACCAGGCCGAAGGCACTTTGCCGGCGCGCATGATGCCGGGTGGGACGCGATTGAGGGCCTTCTCAGGAAGTTTGGCGACGAAGAGATTCTTGAAGATACTGCCGGCGCATTTCAACGTAGGCGGGAATTTTTCGTTGCGAGTGGTGAGGATTTCATTTGCGGTTTGCCGGATCTCTAGCGGATCTCCTGGGCGAAGCTGGATACGGGCGCTCAGAAGAATCCAGTCTTTATGGGATTTGAAGCCGCTGGTGCGGTAGGCGAAGCCGCAATCGGCGTTGGGAATGTCCCGGAACTGATGGCCATCGAAGATGCGAACGCTTTCGACAAAGTCCATGATGGTCTGGCCGTAGGCTCCTGCGTTGCCGTAGAGTGCGCCGCCAAACCAGCCGGGGATGCCGGTCATCCGCTCCATGCCGGTGAGAGCCAGATTGGTGTGGAAGTCGACTAGATTCTGCCAGAATACTCCCGATTCGGCAATCGTCTTGCCGTCTTTGCGGGTGATGGATTTTCCGGTAAAGCGCAAAACGATCCCGTCGAAGCCCGAGCCAGAAACAATCAGGTTTGATCCGCCACCCAGGGTGATCAGCGGCAGACCAGTCTTTTTGAGAGCATCGAGAACGTCCGGAAAGGCCTGTGAACTCGATACATCGACAAAAAAACGGGCAGGGCCACCCAGCCCGAAACGGGTGTGGCGGCTGAACGGCTCATTTTCCCGAATCGAGATTTCTTTCGCGAACCGTTGCGCTAAGTTGTGTATGCCCTGCATCCTTAATTAGTATGGCCCGCACCAAGGCAACGTTCCCCGGATTCCCTAAAGAAGCTTTGCAGTTTTTGCGAGGCATTGAGAAGAACAACAACAAGCAATGGTTTGACAAGAAAAAAGAAGAATACGAAAACAGCGTGAAAGGGCCGATGTTGGCTTTGGTGGAAGCGATCAATGCCGAGATGGTCAACTACGCTCCCAACTACATCACCGAACCAAAGAAAGCTGTCTTTCGTATCCATCGTGATGTTCGTTTTGCCAAAGACAAGACTCCCTACAAGACGAATATCGCCGCAGGCTGGCAACGTCAAAATCTGAACAAGAACGAATCTGCCAGCTTCTACATGCACCTCAGTGCGAAGGAACTGTTTGTGGGGGCCGGGATCTACATGCCCCCACCCGAGCCGATGAAGCTGATGCGCAACCACATTGCGGCCCACCACCAGGAATTGCGTGAAATTCTGACCGATAACCAGTTGCGCAAATGGATGGGTGGCTTGCAGGGGGAATCGATGACGCGGATGCCGCTGGGCTTCCTCGGGGCACATCCGGCAGAAGATCTGCTGCGGCGCAAGATGTACATTGTTTGGGTAGAACTGCCTACAGATCTGGCCTTTACACCTGATTTTCTGGCCGACCTGTCGGCACGCTTTGAATCCGCAACACCGTTCCTCGAATACTTGAACCGCCCCATTCAGTTGGCGGCGCAAAAAGCAAAAACAGCTCAGTCCTTTTTGTAGACCACGCGGCCGTCGACGATAGTCATCTCCACTTTGATCTGGTGAATGTCCTGGGGCGGCACAGCGAAGGGGTCATTGCTGAGTACGACGATATCGGCCAGCATGTTTTTGGCGAGGCGTCCTTTCTGGTTCTCTTCAAAGCTCGCGTAGGCACTGGCTTGCGTTTAGGCCTTGAAGGCGAGTTCGAGCGAGACTCGCTGCTCGGGGAGCCATCCCTGTACCGGTTCGCCCTCGATTGTGCGACGGTTCACGGCATTGTGCGGCCACGAAGGTCGATTGTCTGCTTTGCCTTGCGCTTTTCTGCTTCTGCGCCAAGCGCAACGATCCTGCCTTGAGTAATGGCGACAGCAGTGCTGCGTCCCTCGCCCGGCCATATCTTGCCGTTTCGCAGCAGCAGATCCACATTTTGGCCATGGGCGGCAATCGAAGTCAGAAGCACAAAGGCAAGGCATCTAATAGCGGTTCAGATTAGCAGCTATGCCAGAATAAAGGCTATGTCCACTGCTGATGTGGCGCTTCCGACGCCGGAACAGGTAGCTAAATACGAGCCTGTGATTGGTCTCGAAGTGCATTGCCAACTCGCTACCAATACGAAGATTTTTTGCGGTTGCCCGACCAGCTTCGGTGAAGAACCGAATTCGAACACCTGCCCTGTCTGCCTTGCTCTGCCCGGAGCACTGCCCGTGCTCAGCCGTCAGGCCGTGGAACTCGCGGTGCAGGGCTCGCTTGCGCTTCATTGCGAAATCAGTCCGAGATCGATTTTTGCCCGCAAAAACTACTTCTACCCGGACTTGCC
>JBKJUN010000007.1:0-1375 GCA_046590555.1 Bryobacter sp.
GCCTCGAAGTATTCGATTTGGCCGCGGAGGATTTCAGGACCGCCGGATTTGCCGTGGCCGGGGATGATTTTGGTTGGCTTCCATCGCTTCTCGATTTTGGTGAGGATCTTGATCCAGTTGGCGAGGTGGCTGTCGCCGGTGTAGTTGTAAGGGCCGTTGACAATGCCGTCGCCGGCGATGAGGATGCCTTCTTTGGGGAGCCAGATGTAGGCGTCGCCTTTGGTGTGTCCCCAGCCGAAATTCCATACTTCGACGCGGCGGGTGCCGTCGTCGAAAACGCGAGGGCTTTTGTCGAAGAGCTCTTTGGGTGGCTCAAGGGTTGAGGCGGCAATGGCTTTTACGTCTTCTCGCTTGCCCGATTCTTCCTGCCAGCGTTTGGGTTCGTAGCGTTGCATCTCTTCAACGAGAGCTTTGTGGCCGACGGTGGTGACGCCGGCTCGAGTCCAGAGGGCGTTGCCGTAGGCGTGATCACCGTGGTGGTGGGTGAGGATGACGTAGCGGATTGGCTTCTTTGAGAGAGCGGGGATCTCGGTTTGCATGGCTTTAGCGCCAGAGGGGAAGTTGGCATCGACGACGAGGAGATAGTCTTTCATCTCGATGATGGCGTTGTTGCAGTGGCCGTAGGATTTGAGGTCGCCTTCACGCATCCAGACGCCGGGAGCGATGGTTGTGGTGGGCTCGGATTGAGCGAGCAGGAGGAGTGGGAGGATTGCGAGGAGCATCGCGGAAGACTGTATCAGAGATCAGGCTACAGCGGAATGGGTGAGGGACTCCGCCATCGGGTTTAAGGCGTGGGCGTTGAGCCATTGCGGCAGCGGGAGGGCTGCTTGTGCGTTTTTTACATCGGTGGCCCATTCGATGAGTGACTCAAATTGCCATTGCTCGCTGAGGTTGCCGTACCAGCGCATTCCTTCGATATGAGTGAGGATGCCTACGACGTTGGGTACGTCGCAGGGACCAAGGCAGCCAGAGATAGTGATCTGGACGTTGCGGATGAGTTTGCGGGCTTTGAATTCGGCTTTGAGGTAATCAACGGGGACGGCGGGGTTTCCTTTTTCGGTGCGACCGCAACAGCAACCGTTACAGACGAAGATCTGGGCGAAGATGGTTCGCTTGGTTTCTAGTGGGTGCAGCATAGATCTAGATTGTGGTGGCATCGAGCATGGCGATCATGCCAGCGGCGGTACCAGCGGCGAAGCGACGACTGGACGGAGCCCAGGAGATTTGTGTGATGGCTGAGCCTAAGTGCGTGGTGGCAAGTAGGGTCTCGTTATGGGCGCGCCAGAGAGCGAGCAGGCCTTCATTGCAGCCAGATGCAAGGAGGCTGCCGTTGTGCTGGAAGGCGAGCTGGGTGAGGAGAGTGGAGTGGAAATCG
>JBKJUN010000064.1:0-5704 GCA_046590555.1 Bryobacter sp.
GATTCATTGTTAATCTCCCAAGAGTTTTCCGTAGGGTTTCCAATCGGTCACGTTATCACATACAGCCTTGATGCCAGCGACGATGGGTACGGCAAGGACCAGGCCGATGCCGCCCCAGATCAGGCCCCAGAACATCAGGGCAATTGTGACGGCAAGAGGATTCAGGTGCACTCTGCCGCCAACAATTTTTGGGTAAAGCAGGTTAAGGGCAAATAGGTGGAGGGTGCCGACGCCGCTGGTGATGAGCAAATAGCCGCTAAGTTTTGCGTAGACAGGCAGGGCTGCGAGCACTGGCGGAGCTAGTGCGAGAGGAAGGCCGATGTAGGGGACGAGGCTGAGGAATCCGCTCAAGGGCCCAATCAGGAGCGGGTAGGGGACTTGAATGAACATGAAAAAGATCGTGCTGAGGATCGCCAGTATTAGGCCAAGGACGAAATTGCCAGCCATGTAGGCGCGCGCCATCCTTGCTACGCTCTCCATGCTCTTTGAGGCGATAGCACGGTCTGAGCCTTCGAACATACTGAGGAAGGCACGTTGGATATGGTCGCTCCAACTAAGCATGAAGTAGACCAGAAAGGGGACAAAGCTGGCCATCAGGGTGACGCTATAGATGGTCTCGAAGCGCGAGTAGAGGAAGCTCAGGAGGGGGGATTGCTCTTGCTGAATTCGAACCTCCTGGACTGGGACTGGCGCATTGGGGTCTACTGGCGGAGGAACCGGGATGCGCGTGCGGCGGCCTTTCTTTTGAGTCTCGAGTTGTTGGGCCTGCTGCTCCTGGATTTTTTTCGGCATCATCTGGGACATGCTGCGCTCGAGGTCTGCGAGGCGGTCTGCGGCACCATCAATGAGTTCTCCTATCTTCTTGCCGTAGGCGGGGAGATCGTCAACGAGACCGCTGGCCTGGGTGACGAGGCCGAGGCCGGAGAAGTAGACGAGGAGCACAAACATCGAGCAGACGAGGAAGCTGGCGATGGATCTGGGGATCTTCCAGCTCATGAAGCCGATGACGAAGGGCTGGAGGATGAAGGTAATAATTACAGCGCTGATGAGCGTTACGAAGAAGGCTCGGCCGTAGTAAAGCATCGCGATGATACAGGCCACTGCGATGATACGCGTAGCGCTATTTGACCCGCCATTGGTGGGTGGCGCGCCTTTTGTTTCATTCTGATTACTGGCTGAGGCTAGCACTGACATCCTTGTCCCGTTACTCCATACTAGAAGAGTCGCTACGATGGCTCAACCCTTTCCACGAATCTTGGGGCTAGATTTTGGTAAACGCCGCATTGGCCTTGCCCTTTCCGACCCTTTTGGTGTCACTGCTCAACCATTGCCCACCTATACACGGACACGAGTTCGCGAAGATATCGCCTATCTTGCGCAATTGGCTCGTGATCGTGAGGTGGTTCTATTTGTTTTTGGAGACCCGAAATACATGTCTGGGGATTTGTCGCGGCAATCGGAGGCGGTTCGTGAGTTTGCCGCCCGGCTCGAACAGTATTCGAAGTTGCCGATTGCGTTTTGGGATGAGCGGCTGACGAGTTCTCAGGCGCACCGGGTGCTGGATGAATATGGATGGAGCCGCGAGGAACGCAAGGGGAAGGTGGATCAGCTTGCGGCAACGATGATTCTAGAAGGCTATTTGCAGTCGCTCGGTCACCAATGAAGAAAGTTCTCCTACTACTATTGGTCGTAAGCATTCCGGTGCTGATTTTGTGGGCGATTTATCGTCAACCGATCGCGGCCTATACCGGGGAGAAGTTTGTGGAGATTCCGAAGGGGGCTTCCACGCTGCGGATCGGGGAGATTCTGGAGGCGGAAGGGCTTTTGCGGAGCCCGCTACAGACCTGGCTTTGGCGTGCGGTGCATCCCGGCAAGAAGTTTCAGGCCGGTGAGTATTTGTTTAGGAAGGAGCAGACGCTCGATGCGGTGTTGTCGAAAATTGCTCGCGGGGATGTTTATTTTGGACAGTTGACGATTCCTGAGGGGTCTTCGATCTACGACATCGCCAGGATTTTGGAGGAGCAGAAGCTGCTGAGTGGGGCTGAGTTTTTGAAAGCAGCTAAAGACCCTGCGTTGATTCGTGATCTGGATGCGGATGCGCCGACGCTTGAGGGGTATCTGTTTCCTTCAACCTACCGGCTGCCTCGCAAGATCACTGGGAAATCGCTGTGCCAGCGGCTGACCAGGCAGTTTCGCGAGGTATGGCGAACGCTCGATACGACTACCGGCCCGCGTGAAATTGTTACGCTAGCCAGTCTGGTGGAGAAGGAATCGGCGGTCCCTGAGGAACGGCAACGCATTGCGGGGCTTTTTACGAATCGACTTAAAAAGGGTATGAAGCTGGAGTGCGACCCGACTGTGATCTATGCGGCACTGGTGGAGAATCGATACCGGGGGACGATCTACAAGTCGGATCTAGCGAACCTGAATCCTTACAACACCTATCAGAACGTGGGACTGCCGCCGGGGCCGATTGCCAACCCAGGGCTTGAATCGCTCAAGGCTGCGCTGAACCCGGCCAAGACTGAGGACATTTTCTTTGTGGCGCAACCCGGTGCCACAGGGCATCACGTTTTCTCGAAAAATTTAACTGATCATAACCGCGCTGTCGAGGCTTATCGTCGTGGGCAAAAACGTTAAGCGGCAGTTGCCTGATTTGTTGGCTGGAGTTGAGGAAGTGGGCCCGGAATTGTTTGCAGAGCTGTTGGTAAAGACGGGGGCCAGTGTTTCTTATCTGAGGAGATTGCTTCGAGGGACTGCGATTGGGTTGCACCCGCTGGTTGAGGGAGTGAGGCAGGATCACCTAGAGAGCTTATGCCGGACGTTGTCGAAGCTGAGCGATATTTACGCCGATGAGACGAAACGGAGTCGTGAGTGTGTTTTAGAAGCAAAGCGACATGCGCAGATTTTGCTTGCCAAGCATTCCGTAGACGCATGGCGCAAACAGGTTCTGTTGCACCTGAACACTTGGCTGGAGAACCCCGCGATTTACCCGGTTTGGAGCCAGTTGCAAAAACAAAACGCCGCCGGCTCGTGAGAGCCGGCGGCGTTTGTTAAAACTGAAAACTACATCATCTCAACGGTGGCAACCTTGAGCACGTCGCCATCGACGGTGCCGGTAACCTTGGCTTTGAGATCCTTGTCCTTCGAGCTTGCCTTGAGGGCGGCCAGAGCCTTGACGTTGCCTTCTTCGTCAAACTTAACAAACTTGCCATCACTCAACACAATGCCGAGGCCACTCTTGGCGCAACCCATCAAGCACTGCTTGGTGTGGCTGGCGAGGTCCTTTGATTTGCACGAGGTGTCAACGATCGTGCCGGTCCATGATTCGGCGAACATCGCCGAGCTCATCAATGCTGCAACTGCAAAAATCTTTTTCATATTGTTAGGTAGATCCTCCCAATTCGGAGTATACCCCATTTGGCGAAAGCTAAGGAGGTTCAAATATTCCGATGCCTGGATCTATCGGTTGGGGATTCGTTATCATCGAGCCGTGGCCAACAAATCGAATTTCACCGTAGACGAATGGGATCTGTTTCGGAAGATCCCGATGCTTACCGGATTAGTTGTGATGTCTGCCAGCCCAAGTGGTCCGATCGGGATATATCAGGAGTCGCTGGCTGCTTCGGAGGCATTGCGGACGGGGCTGGATGGAGCGCAAAGTGAATTGATGCTGGTTTTGGCCGAAGACCTGAAAAGCAATGTGAGCATGCACAAGATGGATAGTGAGAGTGCTGAGGGGATTCGTGCGGCGGGGATTGCAGGTTGCCGGGAACTATCCAATATTCTTCGCGCCAAGGCGAGCGAGGAAGAGGCCGTGGAATTCAAGGGTTGGTTGACAAGTTTGGCCCGCAAGGTAGCGGAGGCGGCACGGGAGGGTGGATTTCTCGGGATTGGGGGCAAGCAGGTTACACCTGAAGAGGAAGAGATCCTCGACCAGATTGAAATTGCACTCCGCTAATTTCCTAGTTGCGAGTTTGCTCTCTTCTCCGTATACTCATTTTTTCGCGCTGAGTTTTTCTGGCGTGCATCCGATAAAGAAGAAGAGTTCAATTCATGTTGTTCCGGGACGAAGCCGATCCTCTAGCACCGCAAAGGGAAGCAGCCATGTTTTATGGCCTGTTTCTGCGTGGGCATTCGGCCGATGACCTTCGCCGGGACATCGACGTGCCAAAGGATACGCTGCAGAAGTGGTTGGGGACGCGACGCTATGCCAATAATTTTCGCGACAATTTGAAGCGGGTTTATAGCTATCGCAAGCAGGTTTTGGCTATTTTTGACGAGCTTGTTATGAACGAGAAAACCCGGCAACGCCTGCAGTAATCGATAATCAAGTCAGGATGACACTGATCGGATGACACTGACTTCCTATATCGTTGATGCTTTCTCTGACAAAGCTTTTCATGGCAACCCGGCGGCGGTGGTGCCTCTGGATTCCTGGCTGCCCGATGATCTGTTGCAATCGATGGCTGCCGAGCATAACCTGGCTGAGACCGTTTATTTTGTACAGCGGCCAGATGGATATGACATCCGGTGGTTTACCCCGAAGACCGAAGTCGACCTCTGTGGCCATGCGACTCTGGCATCCGGGTTTGTGATTGAGCAATTCATCGATCCTCTGGCGACTTCGATCACTTTTCACTCGAAGTCGGGCCCTCTTGGGGTTGAGATTCGCGATGGAGTTTATACGCTTGATTTTCCTTCTCGCCCGCCGACCGCTTGCAGCCCCGATGAGCATTTACTTGGGGGGCTAAATTTGCCAGCGAAGGAGATTCTGGCGGCTCGCGATTATTTTGCGATCTACGAGACTGCCGATGAGGTGCGGCGGCTCGAGCCCGACATGCCGGCGCTGTCGCGTATCCATCGATTTGCCGTAATTGTGACTGCGCCGGGTGATCAGCCAGGAGTTGATTTTGTAAGCCGCTTCTTCGCGCCTGCTCAGGGTGTGCCGGAAGACCCGGTTACCGGGAGTGCGCACTCGACTCTGATCCCTTATTGGGCTAAAAGACTAGGCAAAAATGAGTTGCGCGCGAAACAGATATCCAAGCGTGGCGGAGACCTGTTTTGCGCTTTGGCTGGAGACCGCGTGAAGATTGGCGGCAATGCGGTGCTCTATTCAAAGAACGAGGTCTATGTCCCTACCCTTTCACAAGAATTTCGAAAAATCTCGACCCAGCTAACTGATTCCAGTCAAACCATTTAGCCAAGCTTCCCTCTTTCATCCAGCACAACCGCAATCCCCTTTCCGTAACAATCGCAAGCGGAAAGGAGACTTTATGCACATTACGCACCAGCGAGTTTATGGATTTACCGAACTGGCAATACAACCGGCCGCACGGCCCGCAAGCCCACTGCAATTGACACCCGTCGAATGGGCACGCCAAACTCTCGCCTTCACAGCAGACCCCCAGCAGTCCATCGTCCTCGATTCAGCCCACCGCCGCGTCCTCGTCAACTGCTGCCGGCAGTGGGGCAAGTCCACCACGGCCGCCGTCCGTGCCCTCCACCACGCCGTTCACAACCCCAACTCTGAAACCATCCTCGTCGCCCCCACCCAGCGCCAGTCGGCCGAACTCCTCCGCAAGATCAAAAACTTCAGCCAATCCCTCACCACCACCAAAATCAAATCGGACGGCGCCAACCGTCACGCACTCCAGTTCAGCAACAGTGCCCGCATCCTCGCCCTCCCCGGCAAGCGCGACAA
>JBKJUN010000146.1:0-11916 GCA_046590555.1 Bryobacter sp.
CGTAAAAGGCCTTTGTTTTCAGTATCGTTTTTAGTGTCATCGTTTGAGCCAACTGTTATATGAAACTCAACTAATGATGAGAAGTTTCGTTGCTTGCCAACACCAGATAAACTAAAGCAGATCCCCTAGTGTGGCTGGAGGATCGGTATAAGGTTTGTAGAAGTTTCAGTCGATTGTGCTCTCGACGGTGCCGTATCAGGTAGCAGGATTGTTTGAACCGTATTACTCCACGCAAGGTCTTGAATCCGATGATCGATGCGCGGGCTTCAAAGATCGAAGACCCGGTTGCGAAACTGCGTTTTCTCAAAAATACAGAGAAGCGGGTAGGGCAGGTGGAGACGGTGTTGGGGCGACCTCAGTATTGGTGGTTGCGGAATAAGAAGTTCTGGCTGGCCTTGGGTTGCTTGTTGATGATTCCTACGCTTTCGCTATTTCGAAGTAGTGCACCGCTGATTTCTGCTTCGGATGGGGCAATGAGCCTGTCTGCTGGCCGTGGCCCAAAGCCTTTTCGTGAAGGACCTCTCGAGAAAGTTTGGTTGATCGATTCGAAGAATGGCGTAGAGACCTGGTCGAGCGGCTTGCATATTGAAACGCGGTTCAGCACGACGAATCGGCCACGCGAATATTATGCCTGGAACAGGAATCAACCCACATCCAGCCTGGTGCAGCTAGCCGACAAGCAGGCAGCGGGGATTGTCTTCCATACGACAGAAAGCACTCTAGAGGAACTGGAAGAGCAGAAGATGCGCCGGCTGAAGCTGCTGGGCGAATCACTCCTTCAGTATGTTTCGAAAGAGAAGGCCTATCACTACGTGATTGATCGCTTTGGGAGGGTCTTCCGAATCGTGAAAGAAACGGATGCGGCCAATCATGCCGGCAAGTCGACCTGGGCGGACGACAAGTGGGCTTATATCGGATTGAACGATTCTTTTCTGGCCATCTCATTTGAGACGCAAACGCGGCCTGGAGATGAGGCACCGATCATCTCGCAGGCGCAGATCGATTCTGGTAAGACACTGACCCGCATGTTGCGCTCGAGATACAACATTCCGGCAGCTAATTGTGTGACTCATGCTCAGGTATCAATCAATCCGAGCAACTTTCAGATCGGATATCACACCGATTGGGCCGGCAATTTCCCATTTGAGGCGATGGGACTGCCTGATAATTATTCGCAACCCCTTGCGAGTCTCAATCTTTTTGGCTTTAATTACGATGGCACCTTTTTTGCAGCCACCGGGGCACGCATGTGGAAGGGCGTCGTCAGCAGTGAAGACCTACTGCGCGAGCAGGCACAAGAGAGTTCTATTTCTGTTGCGCAACTACGTACCCAATTGCGCAATCATTACCGCCGCCTGAGTGCTTTGTTGCCAGAGAACAACAAGGCCAGCGGTGGCAACCCAAATTCTAATTCGAGCAAAGCTCAAGAGGTGAACCCATGAAACACAGCAACCAAACTCCTGCGATCGGGCTTGACGTCGGCACCAGCCGGATCGTAGCCGCCAGCAAGGCGAATGATGATTTCCAATATAAGAGCCAGCTCAATGCCTTCGTGGAGGTGCCCTGGTCGAAGATGACTGAGGCATCACTGAAGCGTGAAGGCGTGCCTTACGTTGTAGCGGGTGAGAACACCGGCAAGATGATCATTGTGCCGGGCAACGAGAGCTCGCGATTTGCGGACTTACTACAGACAGAATCGCGACGCCCGATGAATCGTGGCGTGCTGAATCCGAGTGAGCCGGAGAATGCAGCGATGCTGAAGCAGCTTATCGAGAATCTGACCGAAGGCGAACGCCGCCAAGGCCTGCCGGTTTACTACAGCGTTCCGGCTGCATCACTTGGTGCAGAAGAGAACCTCACCTATCACGATGCCTCCATTGCCCAGATCTTGCGCGAGTTGGACTGTGAGCCGACTCCGATCAACGAAGGTCTTGCCGTGGTGTTTTCTGAACTTGAAGAGACCAACTATTCGGGCATTGGCATCAGCTTTGGCGGTGGCCTGGTGAACGTTTGTCTGAGCTACCTGGCAGTACCTGTGTTGAGTTTTAGTGTGGCCAAGGCCGGCGACTATATCGATAGTGCGGCTGCGACAATCACTGGCGAACTGACGACACGGATCCGCCTCGCCAAGGAAGAATCTTTCCAGATCAATGGCCATTATGCAGACAAGCTACATCAGGTTTTGAACGTGTATTACGACGAAGTAATCCGGGGTACCGTGAACGGATTGAAGGAAGCCTTTTCCAACTCGCGGAACATTCCGAAAATGGGCAAGCCCATACCGATGGTTCTCTCGGGCGGGACTGCGATGCCAAAGGGCTTCCGCGACCGGTTTGAGAAATTGCTGAAGGAATCTGAGTTCCCCCTGCCATTGAGCGAGATCCGCATGGCAGAATCGCCGCTCAACTCGACGGCCAAGGGTGCGCTTGTGGCGGCACTGGCTGAGCTCTAACTGCGCGCGAAGAGTCTAGACAAACCCAAAACATTTAAAAGAGACCAGTTCAGCCGAAAATGGCCGAACTGGTCTCTTTTTTCTGTGCCAAGTATGCATTACTTTTAGTGCTTGGGCACATTACCAAATCGACCTAAAACCGGGACGAAGCGCTGGAGAAGTTGCTGCGTTTAGCGTTTATGATCGCCCTCAAAAGCAAAATCATGATGGGAGCCGGCTTGGCAGGTATAACTTTTGTTGGATGGAAGCGAAGCTGCAAAAAGTCGTCTCGCTTTTTAAGCAGATTCAAAGACCAGTCTTGCGGCAATCAGCCAGTACTGGTCTTTTGTTTTGAGATTGGGGCCATTGTTGAGGCCCGGCAAAATTGAAGATTATGCGAGAACTTCACTAACGACGCGGCCGAAGACGTCGGTCAGTCGAAAATCGCGACCAGTGTACCGGTATGTGAGCCTCTCATGATCGAGGCCCAGCAGGTGGAGCATGGTGGCGTGGAGGTCATGAATGTGCACCTTGCCACTCACCGCGTCCCAACCAAACTCATCTGTCTCCCCGAATGAGATTCCAGGCTTCACGCCTCCGCCCGCCATGAACATGGTGAAGCCGCGGGGATTGTGTTCTCGGCCGCGATCTTCGATAGGTGCCTTACCTTGGGAGAGGTCTTGATCAAAGGGAGTGCGTCCGAATTCTCCGCCCCAAAGAACCAGAGTGTCTTCGAGCAGCCCCCGTTGCTTGAGATCGGTAATCAAGCCAGCAATCGGTTTGTCTACGGCGCGGCACCGCACGGGCAGACTCTGGCGCAATTTGGCGTGATGATCCCAGCCTCCATCTGTGATTTGAACGAATCGCACGCCAGCTTCAGCCATCCGCCGGGCCATTAAGCATTGGCGGCCGAAATCGTCTGTGTCTTTTTCTCCAATGCCGTAGAGTGACCTCGTTTGATCGGATTCGCTGGCAATGTCGAGGACGCGGGGGGCTTCCATTTGCATACGGAAGGCGAGTTCAAAAGAAGCTGCACGCCCTTCAAGTTCTGAGTCCGCACCATTGTCAGCGATGTGGCGCTCATTGACCTGTGCAAGGAAATCGAGTTGCTTACGCTGTTCTGAGGTCTTGATGCCTGCGTCGCTTAAATAATCGATCCTGGCATTCTTTGCTTCCCCTGATTTGCCGATCGGAGTGCCCTGATAGATGGCTGGAAGGAAGGCGCTACCAAAGAGCTGTGGTGAGCCGCCATCTCCGCCAAGGACAGGACAGATTGTTACGAAGCCGGGCTGGTTTTGATTTTCGGTCCCGAGGCCGTAAAGAGTCCATGAACCCATGGAGGGGCGCACTTGTATGCTGTTGCCGGTGTGGAGTTGGCGGATTGCCGGAGCATGAGCCTCGCTATCAGCATGCATTCCATGGAGGAAACAAAGGTCATCGACTATCCCACCCAGGCTTGGAAGCATGTCGGTGATGAGCATGCCACGCTCGCCCCGTCGAACGAATTTGCTGATTGGGCCAAAGAGCCGGGAGTCGCGAATACCGGGAGCTTCATAATTCTGAGGGAGCTTGAATGAGAGGGGTTGTCCATTGCGCTTTTCGAGTTCGGGCTTGTACTCGAACATGTCCATCTGCGAAGGACCACCCTGCATAAACAGGAATATGACTCGTTTGGCTCTCGGCTTGTGGTGAGGAACACGGAGCGCCAAAGACTCAGATGCAAGCATAGAATTCATTGCCAGCATTCCGAATCCACAGCCGGCCTTGCGCAAAAAGTCGCGCCTTGAGTTTGCCAACACTGAATGAAGTCTATCCATAGTCAGCTCCTGTAAAGGAATTCGTTTGAGATCAACAATGAGTGGCAGAGACGCTTCCAGGCTTCAAGCCGGGCTTCAACCGGGCCGCCAGTGGGATTGCGCTCAGCAAATGCAGTGGCGAAGGCTAGAAGCCGTTCAATCTCGCCATCCTTCACCTCACGCGCGTAAACCTTGCGCACCAGAAGCTGGATCCTCTCACTGTCGCCGGTCGAGCTGGAAAGTATGAGATTCGCCAGTGCTGCAGCTTGCTCCTGGACGAATGGAGCATTCAGCAAATAGAGGGCTTGGGTCGGAATTGTTGTGGCCTGCCTGGCACCGGTGATCTGATTGGTGTCTGGAAAGTTAAAGAGGTTAAGCAGATCCAGTTCAGGCAATTGGCTCTTGCGCAAGACGGGCAAGTAGACCGAGCGTTTGAAACGCATGGAGGGATCGAGGGTAGCCTCTTCATTCAAGAATTCTGGCTCAGCCAGATTCACGTTGCCCTTTACCTGTAGAGGCAATGCAGGGCCGCCCGCGCTGGAATCGAGTTTGCCTGAGATGGCAAGTATTGAATCGCGAATGGTTTCTGCCTCAAGACGCCTACGGCTCATGCGCCAGAGGAGGCGGTTTTCCGGATCTGTCTCGACTGCCTTCTTGTCCGTATCTCCCGAGAGCCGGTAGGCACGACTTAAAACTATGCGGCGAATCAACTTCTTCACTGACCACTCATTCTCGACAAAATCTGTTGCGAGAAAGTCGAGGAGCTCCGGATGACTGGGTGCCGTTGCGCGTGTTCCCATGTTGTCGATATTGGGGACAATTCCGTTGCCGAAAAGGTGATGCCAAATTCGATTGACCATCACCCGAGCCGTCAACGGGTTCTCTTTGCTTCCGATCCACGTGGCCAATTCTTTTCTGCCGCTTGTGAAGTCAGCAATATCGAGCTTGCCACCTTGACCACCAATAACGACAGCACTGCGTGGTGTCTCAGCCCCCAACTGATGGGCGTTTCCGCGAATGTTGATTCGGCAGTCTGCGGGCATATCGCCGTCCTGCACTGCATGCGCGGTTGCGGGTACCGGTGGGAGGTACTCGAGGAGTTTAACGGCCTGATTGGCCTGAGCGATCTCCTTATCGAGGGCTTTGGCTTCGTCGGAGTCTTTGGTCATGGGCTTGCGCTTTTCTCGCAAGGCGGCAAGGGTGTCACGGGCAACGGTGAGTTTTTGCCAATAAGCCCGAGTTTCATCAGCCCGTTGTGAGAGCTCTTCTGGGAGTTCAGGAAGTACGACCGAATTGACGTTACTGAAGACGCTTAAGTGCATTCGTCCAGACAAGGTCCGGGTACTGGCGAGAATGCCAGCCATGCCGTAGTAATCCCTTAGTGTGATGGGGTCAAACTTATGATCGTGACAGCGGGAGCAGCCCATGGTGAGGCCAAGAAAAGATCGACCAATCATGTCGACTTGCAGGTCGACGACATCCATCTTGAGTTGTTCCTTATCGGCGTTGACCAAAGGCCAGGGGCCCAGGGCAAGGAACCCGGTGGCAACCAGATTGGCGCGGCGTTCTTCGGGTTTGGTCCAGGTGAGTTGATCGCCAGCGAGTTGCTCCAGGATAAATCGAGGGTATGGAATGTCGCGGTTGAATGCGTCGATCACATAGTCCCGATAGCGCCAGGCGTGGCGTGCGGGCACTCGACGGCCAATTTCGATGTTGTCTGCGTAATAGGTCTGATCGAGCCAGTGGCGCCCCCAACGCTGGCCAAAGGCGGCAGAGGCAAGCAGACGATCCACTACTTTCTGATAAGAACCATCGCGCGAAAAATCGTCCTGTTCGGCTGGACTCGGCGGTAGCCCGATGAGATCGAGTGAGACCCGGCGCAGCCAGATCGCTTTTGAAGCATCGGCTACTGGACTCAAGCCCCTAGATTCCAGTTTGGCGAGCAGAAATCGATCCAGGTCATCTATTGGCCATGATGAATTCTGAACCTCTGGAGGAATAAGCCTGGCTACCGGCTGCCAGGCCCAATGATTGGTCGCTGTGTTTTTTGTCTGGTCTTTTGTGCTTGAGGCTTTCTCATCGTTGGGCCAGACGGCACCCTCAAGAATCCACTTTCGAAAGTCTGCGAGAAGTTCCGGGGAAACTTTGCCTGTCGGCGGCATCTTTGTTTGGCCAGTGTAGAGGAGAGCCTGATAAAGACGGCTTTCCTCTGGCTTGCCAGCAATGATTATGGAGCCGGCATCAGAGCCTTTGGCCACTGCGGCTTTTGAATCGAGCTGGAGGCCAGCAAATGAAAGTTTTGCCGATGAAGAATGACAAGACCAGCATTTTTCGGCAAGCACAGGCCTGATCTTCTGCTCAAAGAACACAGTGTCTGATTGCGCGGCAAGGAGCCCGCAAGTGATCGCGAAATAGGACACAAGTTTTGCCATGAACGCCGACGGAGGAATTATATAAGATTGCCCTTCACTTCACTTGGCTTGCTTGCGCCTGCAACGGAGTTTCAATTTTGCTGACGCCTTCAATTTCGATTGAAAGGGCATAGCCTGGCTTCAGAAATTCCCGACGCTCCATATCCGTGCCCGAGAGTGCTCCACTATCGGTGCTCTGGCCCTCGAGCCAGTTGGCGCCTGGGGAACATGTTCTGCTTGCGCATGCGGAGATGGTTGCAAGTTTGAAAGGGGTATCGGGGGTCTCGGCAGGGGCTGCCGCAAACATACCGGACGATGCCAGAGCTAGCTTGCCCAGGATCAGCTTGTAGTGCATCAAGATTTTCTTTGGAGTTGTTGGAGACAGTGCAGATCGATCTTGTCAAAGTATTGTAGTCTTTGGCTTTGAAATTGAAACGACGAAGAGGGAATGGTGAATACCCGGCTCATAGGGAAGCACTGGGTTTCGAGTGTTCTACCCGCGATCGCTATAGCCAGCGAAGCAGGTCTAAGCCTGGAGCAAGCAATCGCAGCATTGGCAAATCTTGAGTCGATGAATTAGTGGTTTTCACCAGTAACTACGCCTCAGGGAGCTACGTTTTTAAGGGACGAATTTAACGCATCCGCAGATACTCTGAAAGTGGCTCTGGAGGTGCTCACGGAGGCTGAGGCCAAGCGCAAGATCATCGCGTTCAGCGGTATGTCAGACTCTACTCAAAATGATGTCCGGCGATGGCGTGGGGTAGGCCAATCTTCGGCAGAAATCGCCGACCTTGCCGTTTTTGTTGGAGACCGAGCTAAGTACGGAGTGAAGGGAGCCGTTCATGCCGGCATGGATCCTGACCGCGTACGAGCATTCTATGACCTTGAGTCCGCATCCGAATACCTGCGTGCCGAGTTGAGAGAAGGAGATTTGGTTCTTTTGCGCGGATTTCTGCACGACCACATGCCGAGAGCCTATCTTGCGATGTTGGGTGAGGTGCATTGCTGGCTGCCCACCTGCCCCAAGAAAATCGCCTGCGATGTGTGCCCGGAATTGAAGGCATGCCGTTGGTGCAAATTAAAATCCCGGTGTGATAAAGTCCCAAATCATGCAAAGCCTGATGATGTTCTCACTCCTTGTGCCGGCTCTTTTTGCCCAGCAAGCCCTGACTCTTGAACAGAAAGAACAGTTTCTTCTAAAGGCTTCGATCACTCGCGAGCGCCCGTCCAAGAAGGGGATTACAGGAACGGTTCGAGCGACGCTTTCAGATGGGACCATCACCCACGACGCGAGTATTCAAAGCATCGACGAACAGAAGGCGCGCTTTGAAGGAGTGCTGGGAACCGAGATCAACTTTCGCGACACCTATCTTTTCAATATCGCTGCCTACCGTCTGGGCAAAATGCTGGGGCTGGGCGGGATGATTCCACCCTCTGTATCGCGTTCCCATACGGGTGCGAGCGCAGCATGGACCTGGTGGGTGGAAGACGTATTGATGGATGAAGGCGAGCGGGCGAAACAGAACACAACGGGGCCCGACAAAGACAAGTGGGGCAGGCAAACTCTGATCGTGCGGGTTTTTGACCAATTGATCGCAAACACTGACCGCAATGCTGGCAACACCCTCTATGACAAGGATTGGCGAATCTGGATGATTGACCACACGCGAGCATTTCGTTTGCACAAGCAACTTCTCAATCCCAAGATGTTGGACAAGTGCGACCGGCAGTTTCTGGCAGCCATGAAGAGTCTGAAACTGGACGCCATGAAAGCCGAATTGTCACCCTATCTAAGACAAGAAGAAATGAAGGCTGTTTTGCAGCGACGGGATGCGATTGTCGCTTACTTTGAAAAAGCCGGCCCGGACAAGCTCTATGACTATCTCCCTCAGCGCTGACCGAGGCTCTCTACATAGTTTCTGAATTTGGTGCCGGCTGGGTCGAGCGCTGCGGCAGCTTTCAGATAGCCAAACAAAGCACCCGGGCTTGATGGAATTTCAAGCTTTGTTCCGCGGTGCAGTGCAAACGCCTTGCCGTCTTCAATGACAAGGCTGACCAATGAGCCGTTATAGACACCGGCCAGGCCGACATCGGCGAGGATCACTCGCCCGTTGAAGCGCGGCATGATGGCACCCGTGGTTGGGGTATGACCAAGAACGATACGCTTCACGTCAAAGTTCTTGAGTACCGTCTCGACCAGCGGCGTCAAGGTCTCTTCCGGGTCCGTAGCCATGCCCCGGTACCAGAAGGGGCTCTCCTGATCCATGAGAAAGCCATTGGCAGTGAGCTCTTTGAGTTCCTTACGCGCACTCTGGTTGATTTCCTCAATCGACATCGCGGCAAACTTCGCGCTGATCCCGGCATGTAGAAAGAGCGTGTCGTTGATCTTGATGATGGCCTTGCGCTGCAGAAAAGTCTTGCCGTAGCGGCCATCGGGCGCAAAGGCCTGACGGTGTTCTACCCAGCCCAGCGGATGCTCCAGATCCCATTGATTTCTGTAAGCGGCATCGGCTTTGCGTGCCTGGTCAGCTAAGGTGTCGTAGGCCTGGTTGCGCAATTCGGCGGACCCTGGCGTGGCAAAGGCAGCGAATTCTCCCGGAGCCACATAGCGCAGATCTCCAAGCATATTCATTACTTCGTGGTTGCCGAGAAGGGAGTGGACTCGACCCTTTGCCTTTTTGGCCGGGGCTTCAAGAGAGGCTAGCAAGTCAAGCGCCTTGCGCGAATCAGCACCTCGATCGACCACATCCCCGAGCTGGACAAGGTGCGTAGCTCCTCCGATCCATTTGTTAGTCGTGTCGATCAATCCAGCTTGACGAAGGATAGTGACGAATTCGGTAAAGCCCCCGTGTATGTCACCGACGGCAACGATTCTTTGGACACCAGTGAATACATCCTGGGCGGAGAGCTGCGCCAGGGCGAAGAGCGCAATTAGCAAGAGACGCGACACCATAGTAAGCTTTATCATTACATCCCATGAAAGGCCAACCCATGCAATGGCTTCAAGGCTAAATGGCCTGGATCGTGCCACCGCGATTGCCATGGTTGCTTCCGGGCTGATGATTGCCCAGATGGTAGCGGCCAAGACGCTGCGGGACTCGATCTTTTTATCTTCTTTCCATGCCTCCGCACTACCCTTGATGACATTCGTCGCAGCCGCGATTGCCATCGCTGCCAGCTTTGCCGGGTCACAACTTGCGAGCCGGGTTTCACCTGGGATTCTCGTGCCGGGTGCCTTCCTGCTGAGCGGGGTGCTGCAGGTTGGCGAATACCTTCTCTATGCCGAAAATGTTCAGGCAGCGGCGGTAGTCATCTTCCTTCACGTATTTGCTCTCAACCTGCTGCTAACATCTGCCTTCTGGTCATTGATGACTGAGCACTTCGACCCCCACTCGGCGCAGAAGGCGTTTGGGCGGATTGCCGGGATGGGAACACTCGGTGGCATTCTTGGGGGTTTGCTGGCGGAGAGGACGGCGGCGCTGGGGTCTGTGCCGATGTTGATTCTCTTTGCGGCTGGCTTGCATTTTGCCTGTGCATTGGCGATGTGGATCTTCACAAGTAAATACCCGGCTGCGCCAGCCAGAGGCCAAGCGACTCAGCCGGCACTGGCTGAATCACTCAGAAGATCGCCCTACCTGGTGCAACTGGCATTGCTGGTAGTTACTGTGTCTGTTGCTGCGGGCGTGCTGGATTTTCTTCTGAAATCACAAGCGACACTTTCGATTGGTAAAGGCCCGGAACTGGCGAGATTCTTTGCGTGGTTCTACACCGCCACTTCGGTCGTGGGAGTTGCGGTGCAGACACTGGCAACACCAGCGATCCTTTCGCGACTGGGCCCCGCGATACCAGTTCGGAGTCTGCCTGCTGCGATTGTCCTTGGCGGCGGCGGGCTCCTCCTCTCCTTTGGCTTTGCCGGCTTGACGCTCTTGCGGGGGCTGGAAGTGGTGCTGCGGGGGTCAATGTTCCGGTCTGGTTACGAGATGTTCTATACCCCTGTGGCTGCGGCGGAAAAGCGGGCCGTCAAGGGCATCATCGACGTCACAGGTGAGCGTCTGGGTGACCTGCTTGGTAGCGGGCTGATTGGGTTGTTGCTGTGGCTGAGCGCAGGACAGTCGTCTATGTTGCTTGCGGCTGTCGTATGTGCGGGCATAGCGCTGCTGCTGGCTCGACGGCTTGAAGATTCCTATCTGAAAGCGCTTGAAAAGAGCCTTGCGCGGCAATCCTGCCCCTTGAAGGCGGCCGAAGACAATCCGTTGTCGGGCATCTCCTTTGTCGCAGGTTCCGATTTAATGACGGGATTACCAGGGCATGATGCGGATCAGCTCGAAGTGCTGATGCAACCAGCATTCAGACAATTGATTGAGCTGCGATCGGCCGACGAAGGCCGAATCAAGAATGCGCTTCTTAAAATGGAAAAGGTGGATCCGCTGATCTGTGGGCAGCTCATTCAATTGCTCGCGAGTACAAATTGTGCGTTTCTGGCCATGGAAAAACTCAAGGCCGTGTCTTCGCAGCACGCCGGGCAACTGGCCGATTCGTTGCTGGATCTTCGCGAGAAGGACATGATTCGCCGGCGTGTGCCGCTGGTGATGGCTGCCAGCAAATCCCAGTTGGCACTGGATGCCCTCACCGCTGCACTCAAAGATCCCGGCTTTCAGATTCGCTTTCGCAGTGCCTACGCGATGCGGCAGATCAAGCGGGAATGCCCTGGCCTCGAGCTTCAAGTGGAACGTGTCTGGAGCGCGCTCGCTTCGGAGCTACAGGTAGACCGGGCAGAGTGGGAAGAGCGGAGAATGGGCAAAGGCCAGGAAAAGCCAGGAGATGCTAGTGTCGAATACTTGTTTCTGCTGCTCAGGCTTTTGTTACCGCCAGAGCCTGTTGAAATGGCCTATCGTGCGCTCGGAACGGAAGATCGACACTTGCGTGGTACCGCACTTGAGTACTTGCAGACGGCGCTACCTTCGGCGACCTGGAAGCAGATTGAGGGTCTGATCGCAGACCACCTGGTGAAGCCAAAAGGCGCTGCATCCCAAGCCTGAAAAGGCCTAGGGCGCTATCACGTGCACGCCGATGGACGGCAGGGGTCTGCGGGTGTCGTTGCGATTGCCTTTGGGGCCGATCCACAGAGTGACGATTCCTTCAACCGTAGGGCCAGTGCCATCGCTGGCTTTGGCACGCACGCGGATTGAATAGTCGCCCGGCTGTTGATCCGCCGGAACCTTGATGATGAGTGGAACACTCGGGATGTTGATGTTATCGCCATCCGGTGATGGCGATA
>JBKJUN010000552.1:0-5664 GCA_046590555.1 Bryobacter sp.
GATGAGCCGCCGAGACGGGAGCGGCGCCAGCCCTTGTTTTCGCCCTGTGTGCTCTTATAGTGGAGGCGTTCGGGGTCAATTAAGAGACGCTGGAGCAAGAGAGCAGCGCGTTTGCCGATGGGTTGTGTACGGTAGGATTCCAGGCGTTCGAGGAAATCCGGATGGCAGAAGATGGGGTTCGGGCTGCGGGCGGTTCGAAAGCTGATTTCAAAGTGAGAATCCACCCTCATAATGTAACTCTTTGCGTAGGGCGGCAACAATGCTTGAGGAGGCAAATGGCGGGCCGGAAAGGTTTGGATGCTCCGGGGCGATGAGGGTTGGAGTTTTAAACTTGTGAAAGCCAGTGCGGACTGAGCATCGCGAGCCTTGGCTCGACAAAGATTCGTCTTATAGCCGGCCACTAGTGAGGGCGACTACATTCTGCTCAAGGCAGTGCTTATGCCCTTTTTTATGTCGGCTTCATAGTTTTTACGTACCCGAAAGTTTGACCAGGCCCTGGTCAAAAGTACCGAGGGGGAGGTAGCCGGATTTACGGGCGAGTTCGAGCAACCACTCCCCGGCCACTCGCAATGGTTCGTGCATCCGCGCCTTCATCGTCTGCTTCACATCTTGCAGTTTCGCCTCCATGAGCTTGATCGTTTGACTTGGCCCACTTGGGCCGTTTGATTTGGCTCCTCCTGGAGGGCAGATAACGGGCGTAGCTTAGAGGGCACCGGCGGATGGTGCGGGAGGCACTGAGGAGCGCACTGCCGGAAGACCGGAAGAAGCCGGAGAGACTGAGCCCGCAGATAGCGAGGTATGCGGAGTGGATCGAAGAGCAACTGAAGGCGGAACAGACGGTGCCGCGCAAGCAACGGCACACATCGCACCGGATCTGGGTGCGACTGAGCGAAGCGTTTCCAGAGGCGACAGTGGGGGAGTCGACGTTGCGGCATTACGTGGGAGAACGCAAGCGGCAGTTGCGATTGTCAAGTGGAGCGGTGATGGTGCCAAATCTTCTGCATGCGTTCGATGGCGAGCGGAGCGGAGTTTCATTGTGCGTACCGGCGGCAGACGCAGCAGGCGTTGCTGGAGGGGCACGAGCGGGCTTTCGCCTCTCACAGGCCAAGTGATAGGCTCGACTGAGTATGCAACGGCGAGCGTTTCTCCAAGGTGCTGCTCTGGCAGTACAAGCACAGTCAGTTCGGCGGCCGAACATTGTTTTTATTTTGGTAGACCAATGGCGCGCGCAAGCTTTCGGCTATCGCGGTGACCCCAATGCGCAGACACCGCACATTGACGCCCTGTCGCGCGAGTCGTTTGATTTTGTTAATGCCGTCTCGGGTTTTCCGGTATGCAGTCCGTATCGTGCATCCCTGATGACGGGTCAATACGCGGTGCGACATGGACTGGTGGTGAACGACGTGGAGTTGAAGCCGCAAGGGGCGACGCTGGGCGGAAGCTTTCGAAAGGCTGGCTACGCCACGGGCTATATCGGCAAGTGGCACATCTACGGGAGCCCGGAAGGCAAAGCGGAACGGCGGCTGGCACACATTCCGGAGTCGTCACATTTTGGTTTCGACTATTGGAAGGTGTGCGAGTGCACGCACAACTATAACCGCTCGCTCTATTACGAAGGCAACGACCCCACGCCGCGCTACTGGGAAGGCTACGACGGCATTGCCCAGACGCGCGACGCCTGCGAGTATATCCGCCAGCGCGGCAAGAGCAGCGATCCTTACTTTCTGTTGCTCTCACTGGGGCCGCCGCACGATCCCTACGGCACTGCTCCTGAGAATTACCAAGCTCTCTATCGCAACCGGGAACTGAAGCTGCGTGATAATGTGCCGGCGTCTCATCGCGCGGAGGCGATCAAGAATTTGCGTGGTTATTACGCGCACATGGCGGCGCTGGACGATTGCGTGAAGCAACTCAAAGAGGCTGTGGACGCAACAGGCCAAGCCGAGGATACGATCTTCGTCTTCACCTCCGACCACGGCGACATGCTGCAGAGCCAAGGGCTGCATCACAAGCAGCAGCCGTGGGATGAATCGATCCGCGTGCCGATGTTGATCCGCTACCCTAGAATGCTCGGGCGACAGCGGCGGACATCGATCACTCCTATAGACGTGCCAGACATCATGCCTACGCTGCTGGGCCTGGCGGGATTGCCCACGGTGGAATCGGTGCAGGGTGCGGACCACTCCTTGCTGATCCGGGGACAGCGCAAGGATGAGAAGGAGCCGGCGGCGCTGCTGAATCTGCCAGTTTCATTTTCTGTGGTGCGGCGTCAAGGCTTTGCAGAGTATCGCGGCGTTCGGACGCCAAGACATAGTTTCGTGCGCTCTATCCACGGGCCCTGGCTGCTCTATGACAACCAGAAGGATCCCTATCAGATACGTAATCTGGTGGGCAGAGACAATGCCCTGCAGTCGCGGATGGAGCGTAAGTTGGACGCTTTGTTGAAGGCGGCGGACGACGAGTTTCTACCGGGTGCGCGTTACGTTGAGCGGGCGCAGGCGGGGCACTATCGGGAGGTGAATGCGGAGGTTGGGCGAGTGAAGAGTCCTTGGGGGGACTGGGAATCGAACTGGCGGTAGCGTAGCGGGGAGTTCAGGTGATGAATTATTAGCAGCTGGACTGGATGCTGTGGAAGTTGATTGGCAAGGCTGACGATGGTGCGAAGCTTATGCGGGCCTGACGGTGTTTACAATCAGACCCGCATCCCTACTATTTATTGCTGCCGAAAATCTTCGATCTCGCCTCTTGCAGAGACTCGGCAGTAGCCTGTCCGGATTCGATTGGAACGGTCCTGCGCCTGGTAGTTGACCAGATAGTCGCCGTTGCCGGGGTCGAGGCCATGCTGCACGCGGATGTTGGCTTCGGGGATACCGAGGCGGCGAGCAGTCTCTTCCTGACAAGAGTTCAGAGCCTGATTCCAGGAGGTACGGTTATTACTGTTGTTGCCGAAAATGCCGGTGCCGTTGTTATTACCGTTGCCGTTGTTGCTGTTGTTGCCGTTGTTGCCATTGTTTTTGCCGTTGTTGTAGTAGTCATTGTTTCCATTATTGTTGCCGTTGCCGTTACCGTTGTTGTTTCTTTCCAACTCGAATTGTAAAATCTGGCCGGATGAAGAGATGTTACAAAAGCCCCGTCTGGTGACGTTGTTGGCATTGCGGAAGGTAAAGTTAACTATAGAATCGCCGTTCTGCTGAGACTCGCCCCGGCTTACTTGAACTCGATTGGGATTGACGTTGCGAGTTTGTACAACCTGATCTTTACAAATGCGGAGTGCGTCAGCATTGCGGATGGAATTGTTCCAAGTGCCGTTGGGGGAGCGTCCGGTTTCCCAATTGCCAGTTCCACCGTAGGCATAAGTGCCTCCCTTCCATTCGATATCGCCGGTATAAGCATGGGACCCGCCTTTGGGATCGTTTATACGGATGACCGCAACGCCGCCGCTGGTATTGGGATCGCGAGTCAGAGTTTGTTCTCCACGACCGTCAATACCTTTGAATCGAAAGTTGCCTGGATTGTTCGGAAGTGGCTGGTTGCAGGTGAGGCGGCGCCAAGTGGCAGTCTGGCCTGAAATCTGGCGGATGTTCCCGCGATCACCGCGGATCTCCACTTCAGCGGCACCGTCGACCTCAACTTCAAAAGTACATTTTCCATCGGCATTGCTGTCGCCACCAGTGATAGTGGCGCTGATGGACTGGGCGTTCGCCAAGGTGGTGAAGGTGAAGATGGCTATCGCTATGTTTGTTTTCATGTTCATTGACTCTGAATCGGGAGAGGCAATTGAAGGGCCATTTTTATCTGTTGGTTCTATTGGGGCTGGTAAATAGGAGAGAGACGCCCAGTCGTCTGATGACCGCCGGACGTCAGTGGCTGAAGACTTTCGACATCTGATGGCTTTTCGATGCCTTTGTTCATGCAGCTATGGTTGACGCATTTTATAGATTGCTTGATACTTGTATAGAAAGGTAGAAATGCATGGCATTGAGCATTAAGCACGAGGAAACGGAGCAACTTTCACGCAAGCTTGCGAATTTGACGGGAGAAACACTAACTGAGGCGATCCGAGTTTCCGTTGAGGAGCGTTTCGAGAGATTGCGGCGAGTGAAAGCTAGAACTTCGGTTGCGGATGAACCACGAGCGATCGCGGCGAGGTGCGCGAGACGGCCCATCATTTCTAAGATGAGTGCGGACGAGATTCTTGGATACGACCATTTGGGAGTCCCAACGAAGTGACCGTAGACACATCGGCGATCCTGGCAATTCTGCAGGATGAGCCGGAACGGGAAGAGTTCCTGGCAAAGCTCGGGTTAGCACAACGCCGGCAAGTATCGGCGATTTCAGTGCTGGAAGCAGCGATGGTTTTGGAAGGGCGAAGGGGCGAAGACGCAGGATCCGATCTGGACTTATTCTTGAGCCGGGCCGCTATCGAGATCGTCGCATTCGACGAGGAGCAACTGCGTGTAGCCCGGTCGGCGTTTCGACGCTTTGGCAAAGGCAGACATCGTGCGGGCCTGAATTTTGGGGACTGCGCAGCTTATGCGTTGGCGCAATGGTCTGATGAGCCGCTGCTATTCAAAGGGGAAGATTTTTCTGCGACTGATGTGGTGCAAGCGAGATAGGGAAATGGTGCCCATAGATTGTCGTCATTGCTGTCCGAGAATGTTTTAATAGAACGCTAAGGATCCCCCGTGCCAAACAACCTTCTTTGGCAGCTCTCTGCTCGCCGCCAACCTGCCTGCTCCGGCTGAGTACGGATTTTATTTTGACACGCCATACGGTCGTTATGGGAGCCGATTATCTCCTGGAACAAACGCCGCTACGGGATTAGCATCAACCCGGCCAATCTGCTCTCTGCAGGCATCACGCCAAGCCTGATCAGCGCGCTTCGCGCCTTCTCGCCGCCAAGCAGCAAATTATTGTTGTTGACACCCACTTATTACGGCTTTCTTGGCCAATCAGTGCCGCGTATTGATGGCTGGACAATTCTCGATTCGGCGAGTGTGGATTGCAAGCCCGTCCCTAAGTTCAGAACTAAGAGTAATTGGAATCTCAACTAAGCATTTTTTTCGATTGAGCAGATGAAGCAATTCTGATCAAGCTAATACAAGGTAAATCGCCTTCAAGAATTGCACTTCAAACAAATGACTCCAACGCTCCGATTCTGTCTTCCCTTACTGATTTTGCCGGAACTCGCGATGGCACAACCGAATGTGGAGGCGGTAAGGGGTTTGAATAATCGGATTCTGCAACTGCACGCGTCATTGCAAGGTACAGATGCCAGTCAAGGGGCGAATATCCGAGCGCAGGCTGCGCCGGTGTTCACGCAGCGCAATGCGGCGCTGGCAGCATTGATCAAAGATAATCCGAAAGCGGCGTTAGGGCTCGCGTTTGCCGAGAACCTGACTTCAGATCTCACTTCAAAGTTTCCCGCATCGGTTGCCTCGCTTGAGCGGCATGGAGAATGGAGCGGAACATCAGACCATGTGATCATCGACGATCCGGCGCGCAAGACGAGCAATTATCAGGTAAGGATCCGGAATAAGCAGGAAACGATTGATCTCTATTCGGCTGATGGAGAGCCACATTGCGTCTCCGGCAACATAGTGACTGCCAAGGGTGTTCGAGTAAACGACGTGCTTGCGGCTGGAAGCGTGACTTACTCTGCAG
>JBKJUN010000559.1:0-1587 GCA_046590555.1 Bryobacter sp.
GGCGGCGAGCGGGGATCGGGCAGCCGCAGCGGAGCACTTGCGCCGAGCTGCAGCGAGTGGGGAGCCAGAGTTGCGGCGGGGCGCCAGCGGGGCGTTGGGGCGGCTCAACACGCGATGAGGCTGTCTATGCTGTCAGGCATGATCCCCGACAATCATTCGAGGTGTCGAGGTTCCGTACTTTACCAGCGGATCTGGGCGGGGAAGAACTCCGCGATCAGATCCAAATAATATGGCTTGACCAGCTTTTCATCGGGCTTGGCATGGCCTTTCGAATAGAGATCGTAGGGGTTGAACTTCTTCACCCACTCGAGCATCGTACGGTCCTTGTCGTTCAATAGATGATCGTAGCCACCTTCGCGGTGGATCGGGTAGCAGGAGTGATAGCGGATGATGTAATGAGCTTCCTCAGGCAGATAGTTCTTGATCACGTGATACAGGTACTCATCGTGGCCATAGCTAAGGTTCACCTTGTCGAGCCCGCAGCCGGGTTCATAGACTCCACACTCGGTCTGATACTCAGGGATTGAAGTGTCAGGGTTCCAGGCAAAGTAGTCATGAAAGACAATCGACTTGTCCCATGCACAGCCGGTCGGGAAGGTGTCGCCTACTACGGCCCACTGTGGCTCTCCGTAACTGCAAAGCACCTTGCCGCAATCGTGGATCAAGCCGGTCAATTGCATCCAGCGGGGATGCCCGTCAGCACGGATCGCTTCAGCCGTCTGCAGGTTGTGTTCAATCTGCGTGAGGTCGGTGTCAGGATCTGAATCGTCAACGAGCGTGTTGAGGAATTCCATCATCTCCCAGATGCCATGAACGCTCTGGTTCAGCGACTCATATTGAGCGCGCTTGGCCTTGGCAAAGGCATGAGTCTGATGGCGGTGGTTCAGCATGTAGAAGTCTTTGACGCCCTGCGGCGAAGACTCGTTGAAGACCCGGAAGTCTTCTTGCTTGCGACCTTCCTGGTAACGCGAACGGACGTGGTCGTCCCATTGATCGATGTTGTCGAGCGGCCCTGCGGAATTCATTACCTTTATTCTAGATCGACCAGCGCCAGATATTTGCGCCTACGGTAAAGCCGGCACCTACAGTGACAAAAAGAACGTAGTCGCCATTCTTGAGTTTGCCCTGCTCTACTGCATCGCGCGTTGCCAAAGGGATGGTGCCGGCAGTCGTGTTGCCGTATTTGTCGATGTTGATGATGACGCGGTCTTCGCCCAAGCCAAGGCGCTCTGCCGTGGCCCTGATGATGCGCATATTGGCCTGATGGGGTATCAGCACTTTGATATCGGAGGGTTGCAGGCCAGCCTTGCGAATCACCGCGAGTGACGCTTCTTCCATCTTGCGGACTGCGTACTTAAAGACAGCCTGGCCTTCCTGCTTCACGAAATGCAGCCGATGATCGACAGTCTCGTGCGACGACGGCATGCGGCTACCGCCGGCGGGCATCTTCAGCGCTTCCCCGCCCGAGCCATCGATCTCGTTGTGGAAGGCGACATAGCCATCACCCTCTTCGAGTAGAAAGGCACCCGCGCCGTCGCCGAAAAGAATACAGGTGGCCCGATCCGTATAGTCGATGATGCGCGACAT
>JBKJUN010000684.1:0-2042 GCA_046590555.1 Bryobacter sp.
GCCCGGCCATTAGCCCCATCGGTGACCCAGAGTTCGGCTGTCCGAGGATCGGAATGCACCCCCTGCGGCTGATTAAAGCCCGTGAGCGTTAACGCAGGCGTCGGATCATTACCAGCCTGCGTAATACGGTTAAAAATATGCATGCGCTGGTTCCCGCCATCAACAACGTACATCCGGTCATCAACGTCCACTGTCACACCACGAGGTCCATTAAAGCGCTTTGCATCGGTGCTCGCGATCGTTGAGATGAAATCCGCTTGCCCAAACACGGCCGCAGCGGCCTGCCCGTTACTAAAATCACCACCATTAGGCCGTAAGAACAACAACACTCGATTATGGGCATTGTCAGAAACAACCAAATGCCCACCCGTAGCAAAAGCAAGCCCCATCGGAGCACTCATATTGCGCGGGCTCGCGTCGGTGATCCTGCCCGTGAAACTCGATTGCCCAAGAACAAGATTTGGAACCAGATTCGCCCGATTATCGAATGGCCGCGGGTAGCGTAGCACCCGGCTGTTTAAGGTATCGGCGATATACAAATCGCCGCGGGAATCTACCGCAACAGCGTGCGGAAGAAATAAGCCTGTCTGGTTGGCAACGTTTTGATTGCCCGTAGGCGAATTGATCGTAGTCCTGCTCAAACTGACCTGGCCAATCACTAAATCGGCCGGCTGTCCCAAGGCAACACTGCGAATATCGCGGTAACCCAGCACACGGTTATTCAAGGTATCGGCAATGTATAGAGTGTTGCCATCAAGCGCAATTCCTCCCCCACGGTACTGACGGTTCTGGAATGTACCAACAAAGAAGAATTCTTTGCCTTCGACAAGATTTGGAGAGTTCAGATCCAGTTCCAACTGCCCGAACACTTTGGTAGCGGGGCCAGTAAACGGCGCACCGCCAGAAATCATCACTACGCGATGGTTGTTCGCATCCACCACAAATAGGTTGTTACCAAACGCAACCGCATCTACCGGCAAATTAAACCCCGTGGCACTCGGCACGCGCAATCCTCGATTCGTATCCCCAGAAATAAAGTCAGGCTGCCCAATCACGTCTCGCGCCTTAGGCGAAATCGATGAAGCTGTCTCTGCAGTCCACGTATCCGGCAAGTCGTAGCGGAGAATTCGATTGTTGCGAGCATCCACCACATATGGCGCATTGTTTATCACAAATACCGATTCCGGCGACCCAAGCGAGGTATCGTTAACCGGAGTCAAGGCCGGTTGGCCCTGCACCTGAACGGCAAGGCCAAGAATGCGATCTGCGGCCTGCCCGGTGGCGCTGGGGTTGCGGAATACCAAAACCCGTCCACGCCCGTCTGAGACATAAAGCCGCCCATCGGCAGCTACGGCCAGACCGGAAGGCAATGCGAAAGTAGTCTTGTCGCGCGCATCGCTATTGGCAGTGTTTGAAATAGAATTCAACTGGCCAAGAAAAACATCTGCGTCCGGCCCATAATTTCCCGGCGTCAACACACGTGCTGGATATCGCACCACACGGTTGTTCCCCGAATCGGCCACCCAAAGATTCCCTGATCCATCAAATACGATTCTTATGCGCAGGATGTTGTTAAAGTCGCTGAAGAAAAAACTGCCGGCGCTCGGCGCAGATCGTCCCCGGTTTGGAAGCCGGCCATTATTGCCGCCTGAAGCACTCCCGATTGTTTCTTGCCCAAGGATCAAATCAAATTCAAGCAACTGATCGGAAGGTTGATCAAACGGCTTTGGATAACGAAGGATTCGGTTGTTGTTTGTGTCCACCACAAAAAGATTTCCCTGCCCGTCCACTGCCAGTCCCGTCGGTTGATTCAACCCTGTTGTGAAACCGGTCCCAGGCCCGTTCGGCGCACTCAAAAACTTGTCGCGCTGCCCGATTACCAAGTCTGCCGGTGCCCCATTAGAGACATTCGCCGGATTCTTCCAGGCCAGAATGCGATTGTTGCCAGTATCGGCTACGTAAAGAATTGGCGGTGAGACGGAGGTGTCTAAAGCAATGCCTTGTGGCGTCGTCAATTCCCGTCCCTCAACAAAGTTGGGTGC
>JBKJUN010000699.1:0-5419 GCA_046590555.1 Bryobacter sp.
GAATCTGTGGTTGCATCGCCCGATGGCACACTTGTGATCCGCTTTGCCGCTGACGGCACAGACCCGGTGGCACTTGGCAAGACCGTGGCCGACGGCCTCAAGGCCGGGGGCGCACACGAGGTGCTGGGGTGAAAGTCTACCTGGTAGGCAGCGGGCCCGGCGACCCGGAGCTGCTTACGATCAAGGCCAAGCGCCTGCTGGAGACAGCAGACGTTGTGCTTTACGATCACCTCTCGAGCCCGGAGGCCCTGCGTCTTGCTTCCAAAGCCGAGCTTATTTACGTGGGCAAGGTTCGTGACAACCACACTGTGCCCCAAGAGGAGATTGGGGAAATTCTGATCGCACAGTGGAAGTCAAAGAAGCGGGTGGTGCGGCTGAAGGGCGGTGACCCATACATCTTTGGGCGCGGCGGCGAAGAATGCGAGGCGTTGGCCAAAGCAGGCGTGCCTTTTGAGGTAGTTCCTGGAATTTCTTCTGCCGTCGGCGCATCCGCCTATGCCGGCATTCCGCTTACGCATCGAGACTATGCCAGTTGTGTTGCGTTCGTGACTGGCCACCATCCCGACGCTATCGACTGGCACAAGGTGGCCCAAGTGGACACCATCGCGATCTTCATGGGGGCTTTCCACTTTCCAGAACTGGCCGCCGCGCTGATCGCCGCAGGGCGTTCGGCAGACACACCGGCCGCCGCCGTTACCTGGGCAACGAGGCCTGAGCAGAGCACGGTAGTTGGCACGATCGCTTCACTGGCGGAAGCCAAAATCCAGGCACCCGCAATGATCTACATCGGTGGGGTAGCGCAACTCGGCCAGCACCTCAATTGGCACGAGCGGCTGCCGCTTCATGGCATCAAGATCGCGATCACGCGGGCTCGCAGATCGGCACCAGATATGGCGCTTCAACTTTCGGCCTTCGGCGCGCAAGTGCTTGAATATCCGACGATCGAGATCGTTCCTCCGATCAGCTTCGAGCCGCTCGATCACGCGATCGCCGAGCTTGAAGGCTACGACTGGCTCATCTTCACCAGCGCCAATGCAGTTGAGGCATTCGCGGAGCGGCTGGCTGCCTCCAGCCGAGACCTTCGTGGCCTTCGGGCGAAGCTCTGTGCAATCGGGCCTGCCACACGCAAGGCTGTTGAGAAGATGCACCTCAAGGTGGATGTTGTTCCTGAAGAGTATGTCGCCGAGAGCCTGGTTAAGGCCTTGCAAGGCCACGTCATGACTGGCAAGCGAATACTGATCCCACGCGCCGCAGTCGCACGTGACACTGTACCTGAAGCTCTCAGAGCCATGGGGGCAACAGTTGAGATCGCAGAGGCCTACCGCACGATTGTCCCCGAATCTGGCGCTGCTCCCGCTGCAGACTGGATCACCTTCACCAGTTCATCGACAGTCAAGAATTTCCTGGCCCTTAACGAGCCTGGGGCAATCCATCGATACAAGACCGCATCGATTGGGCCGATCACAACCGAGACGTTGAAGATGCATGGCGTCGAGCCAACAATCGAAGCCAAACCACACACTACCGAAGGACTGATCGATGCCATCCTCCGCCATCACGATTCGACGCGCTGAACTGCGAGATGCCCCAGCCTTTGTGAGTTTCAACGAAGCTATGGCCTGGGAGACGGAGCAACTGAAGCTCGATCCGGCCAAGCTCCTCGCAGGCGTAGAGGGTCTTTTTGCGAAGCCCCAATATGGCTTTTACATCGTGGCCGAAGTGGGTGCAGTAATCGCTGGCGGCCTCATGATTAGCTACGAGTGGAGCGACTGGCGCAACAAGGTCTTCTGGTGGATCCAGAGTGTTTATGTCAGGCCAGAATTTCGTGGGCAGGGCGTCTACCGTAGCCTTTACGCGGGGGTGAAATCCATGGCGAAAGCAAGCGATTGTTGTGGCTTCCGCCTCTACGTTGAGACCACAAACGAAGCGGCGCAGGCTGTCTACAAGAAACTGGGAATGGACCAAAGCCATTACCTGATGTTTGAAGACCAGCAGCTCTAGCGGATCTCAAAGACGGGCGAGCCGAGCACTTCAAAGCGCGGAGTAACGCCAAGCCCAGGAGCCATCGACGCCGCAAGCCGGCCATTTTGCCTCTGCGGTGCACCCTCGGCATTGCTTACCGTTACATAACTATTGAAGTCGGTCGCGGTAAAAAGCAATTCTGGAGGAGTGCTGTGGGCAAGATGAGCAATGGCCGAGGTGATGATGTCGCCACCCCAGGTATCCTCGATCGTCATCGCAATCCCGAGTGAAACACAGAGATCGCGAATCTGCCTTGCCTTGGTCAGCCCACCTACCTTCGAGATCTTGAGGTTGATCACATCCATCGCCTGATCCGATACCCCTCGGAGGACCATCGCCAAATCGTCGATCACTTCATCAAGCACAAACGGGCGATCAGTATGCCTTCTTACGGCAAGGCATTCTTCGTAGGACATGCAGGGTTGCTCGATGTAGACATCTACATCGCGGACAGCATGGGCGATTCGCACAGCTTCATGCTGGCGCCAGCCGGTGTTGGCATCGGCAATGAGAACATCGCCTGTCTGCATCTCTGCCGCTACGGCATGAATTCGCTGGATGTCGATGTCGGGTTGCCCGCCCACCTTCAACTGAAACTTCGTGTAACCCTGAGCCCGGTAGCCGGCAACATTGGAGGCCATTCGTTCGGGCGTGTCCTGCGAGATGGCGCGATAGAGAGGGAAATCGGCTCCATTGCGCCCGCCCAGCAAGGTGACCACGGGCTGATTAGCAACCTTTCCGAGAATGTCCCAGCAAGCCATATCTACGGCGGACTTTACATAAGGGTGCCCACGCATGAGTTGATCCATGCGGCGGTTTAGCTTACCGAGTTCTGTCGGATTCTGACCGATTAGGCCAGGTGCCAACTCGGCGAGTCCAGTCCGCGCGCCGCTCGCGTAAGCGGCGAGATAAGCAGGCCCGAGCGGACAAACTTCACCGTAGCCGGAGATTCCAGCATCAGTTGAAACAACAACCACTGTCGAATCGAAGACATCTACGGAGTTCCCTCCAGACCATTTGTAGCTCCCTTCGTAAAGAGGAAGTTCGACGCGGTATGCTGCAATGCTTGTAATCTTCATAGTTGGAATGCCGGAGCAAAAGACAGTATATGTTCATTCTCAAACCGGTCACAACACGATTAAAATAAGAAGCTAGGGAGAAACTTTATGAAGAGAGTGCTTGTAGCTTTGTTTGCCATCGGACTATCCAGCGTTTGGGGTCAGCGAGTTTCAGATCGCCGGTCCGCCGAGATCCGCGGGGGTGGAGGAGAAGGCAAATGTACGATCGAGGTTGAAGTAGATGACGTCGCCGAGATCGAGATCAATGGACCTAACGCCATGATTCGAACGATCAACGGGGCTCCCGCCTCTTTTCGGAGATTCCAGTGCAATCAAGAGATGCCCAATCGCCCAGCCCAATTTCGATTCAAAGGTATTGACGGTCGTGGCCGTCAAGAATTGGTGAGTTCTCCAGAAAACGGTGGGCGGGCGATTATCCGCATCGAAGACAACAAGGGTGGCAGCGAAGGCTACACTTTCGATATTTTCTGGCGTGGGAGCGGTGGTGGCGGCGGTGGTGGAATCTTCGGAGGTAATAGTGGTGGTGGAGGGAATAATGGCGGTGGATACAACAATGGCGGCGGAGGTAATAGTGGCGGTGGATACAACAATGGTGGTGGATATAACAATGGCAACAACGGAGGCTGGAACAACGGTTGGGGAAATGGTGGCGGTTGGACCAATAATGGCAACTTCAACTTTGAAGGCGGCAATCGTGGCAGTGGCACCTATCGTGATCGAAACGGCAACATGCGCCGGTTGGACCGTGTGCGCGTCACCATCAGCCGCTCAGGAGATTTGATGGTGGAGTTCCAGAGTGAACGTGGACGAGTGGAGTTCAGCGGCCCTGTGGACCGACGGCAGGGCCGTCGGATCTTCGCCAACATCAGGAATAGCGAGATGAGCGGATTAATGGAAATCGAGATGAGTTCTCAAAACACAGTGAATCGAATTACAATCCGTGATATTGATTTGAGCTGGTCCAACTAGGTGAGTGAAGCCAGGCGTTGGAGCAGGGAAACGAGCATCGCGTCTTGAAATCCTGCGCCCTTGTCATCCCCTGCTACAACGAGGCCGCGCGGCTGAAGGCTGACACGTTCATCGACTTTGCGCGCCGCTACCCGAGTATCCACTTTGTCTTTGTTAATGACGGGAGCCGGGACAATACGAGTGCGGTGCTGACAGCGCTTGCTGGTCAAATTCCAGACCAATCGACTGTCCTCGATAACGCCGTCAACCAAGGCAAGGCAGGTGTTGTGCGGCAAGGCGTACTTTACGCCATCGATTCGCTGCCGGCTGAATTGATTGGTTTCTGGGATGCCGACCTTGCGACTCCGTTGCCGGCTGCTGTCGACATGATTCAAGTGCTCGAAGACAAGCCAACACTGTGGATGATCTTCGGCGCGCGCGTACAACTCTTGGGCAGACATATTGATCGTAAGCCGCACCGCCATTACCTTGGCCGCGTATTTGCCACATGTGTTTCGGTGTTGCTAAAGCTGCCAATCTACGATACCCAGTGTGGTGCCAAGATCTTTCGCCGTACCCCCCCGTTGCGCAGCCTCTTCGAAGAACCCTTCGTTTCGCGCTGGATCTTCGACGTCGAGATCATCGCCCGGTTTATGCGCCTGCCTGCTGGCTCTAGCCCACGCCCGGAAGACGCGATCTACGAATATGACCTCATGAGTTGGAAAGACGTGGATGGCTCAAAGGTGAAGCCACTCGACTTCTTCAAAGCTCTTGGCGACCTTTATCGCATCTTCAAGCGCTAAGCCTTCACCAAATAAATTCTTTCGCCTGTTCTCGACGCTCATATCCATCGAGGACGTGCACTACTCTAAGTTTTTTTAGCCGGGTGGGCGATAGCTGACCGATCGGAATGTACAGGATTTGCCGCCGAAGTTGCGTGGCAATCGAACGGAAGATCGTTCGCGGAGGCTTTGGCGCTACATAAACCACATATCGCTCGACAGAATAATCCAGTGCCGCCATCAAGAGACGCTCGGCCTTGGTCTCGGCAAACTCATATTCAGGATCGTTCCAGACATCCCAGAGGCGGCGAGAGGGAAGCGTCATCAGGAAGCCGCCATACTCTGCGCGGCCAATCCCTGGACCTACGAGATGCGCAAATGGCTCAGTCGAATAAAATGCCATGTCAGACTCATTCTGGTGTTCGCCAAGCCAGGTCGTGAGGTAAAGGTAGCGGTCATCAGCGTCTTCGTCGAAAATTACAACGACACTGGATACTTCACCCGTTGCGCGCTCCAGTCGCTTGACATAAATCGATCCCTGATGCCAGTTGCGCAAGGTCTCACGCATATCGATGCCATCGAGTAAAG
>JBKJUN010000840.1:0-15324 GCA_046590555.1 Bryobacter sp.
GCCCGGCCAGTCGCGAAGTGTTCGCTTTGACCGGCCCGGCATCACCCGCCTCTTCTGCAACATTCATTCTGCAATGAGTGCCATTGTTGTTGTCCTCTCCACACCTCACTTTGTCACCTCACTTGCCGATGGCTCCTGGGACATTCGCGGTGTCCCTCCGGGCAACTACAAGCTGGAGCTCTATCACGAACGCAGCACAGCACCAACCCTGAAGGCTCTCGAACGAACCATTCGGATCCCTGACTCCGGCCTCAAAATCCCCCCAATCGTTGTATCCGAAACCGGCTACGTGCCCACACCTCACCCCAACAAGTTCGGCAATCCCTATCCGGCAGCCGACACCAATCCGATCTACCCTGGGGCAAAGCGATGATGCGGGGCTGGCCACTGACGCGAAAAATTCTCCTGGCCGTCTCGATCAGCATTTCTTTACTTGTCGGTGCCACCAGTTGGCTTGCACTGCGCTTCGCCGTTAACACGACCTCACGCGGCCTGGAAGGCGAGGTTACCGCCAGCCTCCGGGCCTACGAGACGCTCTGGCGCGCCAGAGAAAACATGCTCGCCTCGGTCAGTTCCCTGATGAGCAACATGCCTGAAGTGCGGGCCTCTTTCCGCACAGGAGACCAGGCCACGATCCGCGACACAGCCTCCGAGGTCTGGGCCAAGGTGTCTCAGGAAGAAGCAATCTTCCTTGTATCTGACCCAACCGGCGCAGTCATTGCCTCGCTCGGCGGCGGCCCGGCACCGCCACTGGCTGAGGTGATCCGTGATGCCAGTCCGCGCTTCCCACAACAAAGCAAAGGCTTTCTGGCCCACGCTGGCAGGCTTTGGCAAATCGTGGTCACACCCGTTTATGTAGACGCCCAACAAGGCTCTGCCCTTCTCAATGTTTTGCTCACCGGCTACCCGGTAAATGCCAATCTGGCCAAGTCTCTGCGACAGAATACTGGCAGCGATTTCGTATTCTCCTCCGGCGGTCAACCTATCGCCTCGACTCTCGATGCCGCAAAAGCCACCCAGCTCAATCAAACTCCAAACCCGGGCCTCGATCCCGTCCTGGTGCGCACTCAGGGTGCCGGCTTCGGCCTCCTCGCTGCCCCGCTGCTTGACATCGCCGGCAAGTCCATTGGAGAACTCCGCATCATCCGCTCCTTCGATGCCGCACAAGAGCGCCTCGACGAATTGCAGCGCGGCATGCTCGGCCTCTGGACCGTTGCCGTCCTCCTCGGCCTCGGCCTCAGCTACGGCCTCACCCGCAAAATCGTCGACCCCATCGAACGCCTCGACAAAGCCGCTGCCGAAGTAGCACGGCAAAACTACGACACTCGCCTGGTGATTGATCGCGGTGATGAACTCGGCCGCCTCGCCCAGTCATTCAACACCATGTGCGTCTCGCTACAGGAAGCGCGCGGGGAACTCATCCGGCAGGAGCGCCTCGCCACCATTGGCCAATTCGCCACCTCGATCGTTCACGACCTCCGCAATCCCCTGGCGGCAATTTACGGCGGCTCAGAGATGTTGGTCGATACCGGTCTCAACGAGTCTCAATCAAGGCGCATTGCACGCAACATCTATCAGGCCTCACTCAGCATCCAGTCGCTGCTTCAGGATCTCTCCAACATCTCCAGCGGCAAGCTCTCTCCGCTTGAACCTTGCAGCCTCGCCGAGGTCGTATGTGCAGCTACAGAGCGGCTCTTGTCTTCCATCGATTCCCAGGCAATCTCTCTACACATAGATGTCGATCTCAGATCCATGATCTCGGTGGAGCGAGCCCGGATGGAGCGCGTCTTCTTCAATCTGATTGCCAATGCAGTGGAAGCCATGTCTGGGTCCGGCTCGATTCACATCCGGTCGGAAGAAACCGCGACAACCGTAATCTTGCGAATCTCGGACAACGGGCCGGGTATCGCCGACGAACTCAAGTCTCAGCTATTCGAGCCCTTCGCAACTGCAGGCAAGAGAAACGGCATGGGGCTCGGCCTTGCCCTTGCAAGGCAAACCGTCCGCTCTCACGGCGGTGATCTTTGGTCGGAATCCGTCTCTCAAGGCGCCTCTTTCTGCGTCCGGCTTCCGCTAGCAGGTACAGCTCCGAAATCTCACGAGTTTCACAACACTTTTACAAGCCAGTGATGATTTCCTTGCGAAATCCCATCAGTATGGTATTTCGGCTGCACCAAGCTTTTGAACTCTTCCTATGGTGGGAGGAGAGGGTAAATACACACCCTGATATGAAGCGTCTTCCTAGAGGCGATTCCAGTGTTTTACCCGGCCCTCGCCCTCAAAGCGAGGGTTCTTTTTTGTAAACAAAAATGCGGAGCTGCCCCTGAGTTCAGCCCCGCCACGCGGTTTACCAACTTGAAGTCGTGGTGCTACTTCGCATTGGGAGGCTCAACCGCGATCCCGCCAAACTGTTCGAAAAACCACAGGTTGCCGATTGGATTGTGATCTCCGGTCTCGTAGTAAATCTCATAAAGCATCGACTTGTTCGACCCGGTTTCACGAACCACCAGGTATCCACGATTAGTTACGGGCGAGATATCAAACCCGGCCACCCGGCTGAGATCGATATTCACCAGAGGCTTCACATTTCCCAGCACGCCATCATTCGGCGGAGCCTGAGTCACAATCGCCCGTTTGGCAAGATCCAGGTTATAGAGGACAGTGCTCGTCGAGCCGGCAAAGCTGTTTGTATAAGCACTGGCCACCACTTGCGGACGCGTGCCATCGGCATAATTCAATGCCGCATCAGTCGCCGCAACCCCACCAGTGTCAGGATGTAATCTCAAATTCTGGCCAGTATTGGAGGTAACTCGAATCCGGTCCACGGTCGGATTAAAGTCGAATCCAAACTCGCTCCCCTCGAGAGCCGGCGTAAATGCCATCCCCATACCAACAACCTTGGCGATCGCAGTCTCGCGGTCAATCGTGTAGATTCTCGATGAAGATCCCAATCCATACAGCTGCCCGGTAGCTGGCCTGAAATCGATTGCCAGCAGCTGCTCGCCCGGCATCAGGCCGCGAATCAATTGCAAACTGGTCGGAAACTGTGGCCGATCAGTATCAAAGCTCACCAATAGCGCCTTTGAATCAATGCCCCACGCCTTCTCCGCGCGAGCTTCTTTGCTTGCAAGGCCGAAGAGCAGCCCCAGCATCATCACCATTGGTGTCGTTCTCATGCATGTGTAAACGACATCCGCAAACAATCGGATTGAATCCGGTCAACTTTTTTTGGGCAGCAGTTTCAACAGTTCCTCAACTACCTGAGGAGCCTCACTCGCCCAGTTCTTCTTCTCTGAAGGATCCTTGGCCAAGTTGCTCAGCCACAGCTTCTCTGTTGGCTCGCCATAGGGATCATCTGGAAATTTGGGCGGATTCTCGATCAATTTACAGTCGCCCTTCCTTCCTGCGCGGCTTCCAAGATACAGCCAATGAAAGCTCTCATGTGCACTTTTGCCACCGCGCATCACCAGTTTCCGCTGATCGCGGCCATCGAGGCCCATTGGCGTATCGAGGCCAGCCAATGCGAGAAAGGTGGGCAGAATATCCATCGCCATCCCAATACCATCCACCACCTGCCCCGCCCCGATCTTGCCCGGCCAGCGCATTAGGGCCGACATCCTCACCCCACCCTCAAAAAGTCCCTGCTTCCAGCCACGAAATGGCGCATTGCTGCCCCCTCGATAAGGCCGGCCGGCATGATCAGCACGTGATTCCTGCGTCGCCCCGTTATAGCTCTGAAAGAAGATCACCGTGTTCTCAAGCAGGCCCTTCCGTTTGAGCGCTGCCCCGGCCAACGTCGTGTGCCCAGCCTTCAAACCCGGCGTATTGAACTGCGCCGTGGAGGTGAGAACATTCACAATCCCATGCCCTGATCGCCGGTATAGATCACCACAAAATTGGGCCGAGCGACTGCAGAAAGCAGTGGGGCCGCGCCCGCAGCGGCAAGAAAGGATCGTCGATTCAGCTTTCAGATGATATCTTTAACGTCGCAAGTCGACATTAACTGAATCCCCGAACGGATAACTCTTCATCCCACCAGGCAGCCCGTGTACATATACCAGGCGCAACTTCGCCTCGGAGACGAGCTTCCGCCCATAACGAGCCTCGAGAAGCTTCTCGAGTTGAGCATCGCTTAGCGACACTGTAGTGCGAACCACTTTCCCGTTGGTTGACACCCGAGTCGCCTTCGGTAAATCGATAATCACCGTCTCACCTTCCTGCGACTTCAGCTGCTGAGCCTCAGCCAACACGCCCACCAGCTTTTCCAACTGTGAAGCACCGTCTTCGGTCGGCGCCTCCATATCGATGTTCAGCTCAAGACGATCATTGAGGCTCACGCCGAAGAGGACACCGCTCAATTCCTTCTTCATAGTCTCTGAGAGCTCCAGCTTTTTGACAGGCTTTTTGCGAGCCACCACACGGGGTGTATCCACGCAGGTGACATCCATCTGTCGCTTGGCCACCGTCTTCTTGGGAGCCGCAACCAGAAGGCTTACCATCATCAGCAGACAGGTCCATAATTTCATCACCCCATGATGCGGCAAAAGAAAGCCCTGAGCAATGGTACCAAAGAGTTGAAATAGCCGGAAAATAGACTTAGTCTACAAACTAGACTAGACTTGATTTATGGAAATCAATATCCACGAAGCGAAGACTCACCTTTCTCGGATTATTGAGCGGGCATTGTCTGGGGAAGACATTGTTATCGCAAAAGCAGGTAAGCCCTTGGTGCGCCTGGTTCGAATCGAGCAAGATCTTCCTGTCCTTGGAAGCGCCCGCGGTGAATTCGTTCTGACTGATTCTTGGCATTTGCCCCTTAGCGATCAGGAACTTGACGAATGGTTCGGCAAATGAAGCTCTTGCTCGACACTCACGCCTTTCTTTTTGCCATTAATGAACCCGAAAGGCTTTCCCCCAAGGTCGCAGGCTTACTTCTCGATGCTTCAGTACCAAGATGGCTGAGCGCCATTTCGCTCTGGGAAATCGCTGTCAAAATCCAAATCGGAAAATTGGATCTACCAAAAGAATCCGGTTACTATCTCAAGCATCTGCTCCAGCTCAAAGCCCAGGTTTTGGATGTGGGTTCGCGCCACTCTCTTGGTGTCTTCGACCTTCCGATGCACCACAAAGATCCATTCGACCGAATCCTGATCGCCCAGGCCAGAGAAGAAGGAATGGTATTGGTTACGGTGAATCCAGTCATCCGGCAATACGAAGTTCAAACCCTCTGGTAGGGCTGTCAACAGACTCCTAACACAAACCCGGCTTGGGCCACAGAACGTGGCCCAAGCCGGGTTTTAATTCAACTGCGAAGTCTTGGAGCGTCTAGCTGCAGCCGCTGGTCGTCCCGCAGTTCTCGCACTTATAGCAAGACCCATTGCGAGTCATCATGCCGCCACACTCGGCGCAAGACGGAGCATCAGCCGCCACCGGCGAGAACAGATCCTGTTGCGGATTCTTCTCCGTCGGCGACAGTTTCGTCGTCTCGCCCGCGTCACCCAATGCGTACTCTGGACCCAGGAACTTCGCGCCCATCCAGCGGAAGATGTAGTCCATAATCGACTTCGCATATGGAATCTGTGGATTGCCGGTCCATCCCGACGGTTCAAACCGGACATGGCTGAACTTGTCGACATAAAACTTCAGAGGCACACCGTACTGCAAGCCATAGCTGATCGCCGTGGCAAAGTTATCCATCAAGCCAGAAATCGTCGAGCCTTCCTTCGCCATCGTAATGAAGATTTCACCCGGAGTGCCGTCGTCAAACAATCCCACCGTGATGTAGCCTTCATGGCCGGCAATCGAGAACTTGTGCGTCTTGGCTTCGCGCTCTTCCGGCAGCTTGCGCCGCTTCGGCTGATACACGATCTTCTCGACGATTTTCACTTCCTGCCTGACATCAGCGAGGCTGCCGGTCGACTTCTTCTCGCCCTTGGACGAACCGCTCGACAAAGGCTGAGCCTTCTTTGAATTGTCACGGTAAATCGCTACCGCCTTGATACCCAGCTTCCAACTCTGCAGGTAAGCATCGGCGATATCTTCGACGGTGCATTCTTCCGGCATGTTCACCGTCTTCGAGATCGCTCCCGAGATAAAGGGCTGTGCTGCCGCCATCATCTTTACATGGCCCATATGATGAATAAAGCGTTTGCCATTCATCGGACGGAAGCTACAATCAAACACCGCCAGATGCTCTTCCTTGAAGCCGGGCGCCCCTTCGATTGTGCCGGTCGAGTCGATGTGCGTGACAATCTTCTCTACTTGTTCCGGCGAATAGCCCAGCTTGATCAGCGCCTGTGGCACTGTTTGATTGACAATCTTGATCACACCGCCACCGACAAGCTTCTTGTACTTCACCAGGCTCAGGTCGGGCTCGATACCTGTCGTATCGCAATCCATCATGAACCCGATTGTGCCCGTAGGCGCAATCACTGTCGTCTGGGCATTGCGGTAACCACTTCCACGGCCGGCTTCATAGGCATTGGTCCAGCATTCCCAAGCTGCACCCAGCAGGTCAGCCTGCACGTTTGCAGTGCTGATCTTGGCCACGTTGTCGCGGTGCATCCGGATCACTTCAAGGAACGGTTCTTCGTTCATTTCATAACCTGGGCACGGGCCAACCGCTTCAGCCACACGTGCACTGGTGAGATAGGCCTGACCACACATCACAGCAGTAATAGCGCCAGCCATGTCGCGGCCAGCGTCGCTGTCATATGGCATGCTCATCGCCATCAGCAAAGTACCGAGGTTGGCATAACCCAAGCCGAGCGGGCGATAGTCATGTGAATTCTTGCCTATGCGTTCGGTGGGGTAGCTGGCGTTGTCCACCAGAATTTCCTGAGCCAGGATGCAAGTATCCACTGCATGACGGAAGGCTTCCACCTTGAACTTGCCATCTGGACCCAAAAACTTCATCAGGTTCAGCGAAGACAGATTGCAGGCAGAATCGTCGAGGAACATATATTCGCTGCAAGGATTCGATGCATTGATGCGATTGGTGTTCTTCGAGGTATGCCAGCGATTGATCGTCGTATCAAACTGCATGCCAGGGTCGCCGCACTGCCAGGTGGCTTCTGCAATCTGACGCAGCAGATCCTTGGCCATATAACGCTTCACGGGCGCGCCAGTCACACGGCTCTTGGTCCAATATTCGCCGTTGCGCTCGGAGGCTTCCATGAAGTCATCATCGGCACGCACAGAGTTATTGGCATTCTGGAAGAAGATACTCGAATAAGCTTCTCCATCCATCGAAGAGTCATAGCCGGCCGCAATCAGTGTATGCGCCTTCTTCTCTTCCTTCGCCTTGCACCAGACAAAGCTCTCGATATCCGGGTGATCGGTGTTCAGGATGACCATCTTCGCCGCACGGCGAGTCTTGCCTCCGCTCTTGATTACCCCAGCAAAAGCGTCAAAACCACGCATAAAGCTCAACGGTCCCGAAGCGCGTCCGCCGCCGCTCAGAATCGCATTATCTTCACGCAGGCTCGACAGGTTGGATCCTGTGCCAGATCCCCACTTAAACAACATGCCTTCGGTCTTTGCCAGATCGAGGATCGATTCCAGCGAATCCCCTGCGGAATTAATAAAGCAAGCTGAGCACTGGGGACGATGTTCGCCCACTTCCAGTTTTCGCACCTGCTGGGTCGTCTCGTCCCATACCCAGCCGTATCCGCGCTGTTCCTTCACTCCAACATTGAACCAGACCGGCGAATTGAAGCAGGCCTTCTGCGTCAGCATCATGTGCGCCAGTTCATTGCGGAAATTCTCGCCGTCTGCGGTGGTCTTGAAGTAGCCGTCCTTCAATCCCCACTCGGTAATCGTGTCAACCACACGATGCACAAGTTGCGCAACGCTGGTCTCGCGTTCGGGCGAACCCATCTTTCCGTGAAAATACTTGCTGGCCACGATGTTGGTTGCCGTCTGAGACCAATCGGCCGGCACCTCTACATCCCGCTGTTCAAATACTACCGCTCCGGACGATGTGCCAATCGTCGCCGTACGTTTCTCCCATACGATCTCATCGTAGGGAGTTTTTCCAGACTCCATCTTCGCAGTGAAATAGCGTGGAAAGCTCACACCCGTGCGCTCTGCACGGCTCAGTGACTTTTTGACCTTGGCGATTTTTGCATCGAGTGCAACAGCAAGCTGGCCCATGAACGAAACCTCTTTTTTATTTTTACTTAAACGCTTTGTGGCAACAAGACTAGGGACGGTGGGCATCCGGGGGAGGCATGCTTTATCTCGGTGCGTTAGCGATGATGACACAAGATATTGTGTTACAGCAAGAAAAATATCTATATACAGTGCAACAACTTGCAAGCAGCCGATATTTTTTGCACATAGCAGATCCTTTTAATCACACTTTTTCCACAACCTAAGCCTCGAGAAAGATTGGGGTTAACCCTCTTTATGTACTCGATGCTTCAGCCTGCTGCATTTTCATGTGCGAAACGCAATTTGTGAAAAAATTTGAGGCACGATGGTCTTCGCTCCATTTTCGCTTCCAACCCTAGACCCTGCCCAACAACTCCAGCAGGGAGCAAAATTCCGCAATCAGATGTCGACCCGGCGTAGAGTTCGCGACTTTAGTTCCCAGCCTTTCCCTGTCGAATTGATCGAACACACCATCGCAACAGCAGCCAATGCGCCGTCCTGCACCAACCAGCAACCATGGCGTTTTGTTGTAGTTTAAGACCCAGACCTCAAGCGCCAGATCCGCGTCGCCGCATAAGCGGAAGAACGCGAAAACTATGAAATTCGATTTCCGCAGGAGTGGCTAGATGCTCTTGTTCCCCTCGCCACCAACTGGCGAAAGCCCTTCATCGAAATCTGTCCTTCTATTATTGTGGTATTCAGAATTGATTATGGGCTTGAACCTGATCGCAAGATCAAGCATTACTACGTGCAGGAAAGCGTAGGAATCGCGACGGGCTTTTTGCTTGCTGCTCTGCACCTTGCGGGCCTCGCCACGTTAACCCACACTCCAAGTCCGATGGGTTTCCTCGGTCAGATCCTGGGGCGGCCAACCAATGAACGGCCCTTCCTGTTGATCCCGGTTGGATACCCTGCTCTGGACTCCCAAGTGCCCGTCTTAGCCAAAAAGACTCTCGACGAAGTGATGATCCGCCGCTAGTGGCGCTACCAGATAGCAAACGGATAATTATCAGAAATCTTGCTATCGGCGGTAATTAGGTAAGCATCACCCGCAGCCCTCGCATTAGCCACAATCAGCCGGTCGAATGCATCGCAAGTCCACAACTCCCGACAAGCATGGATGCAAATGCGGTCAAAAGTGATGGAGCAAACTCTTACATCCAGTTGCTCGTGAAGGTGGCTCAGCACCCGGTCGGGCTCAACATTGGACTTTCCCGTTTCGCGAAGATACTGTATCTCCAGTCGAACCATCGGAGAAATTCGCAACTCATAACGATCGATCGCACTCAGCGCAGATTTGCTCATCCGCTTCGTCTCGGCTAGCGCAAGCCAGATAGCAACATGGGTGTCGAGGTAAGCTATCGCTGGGTCGGTTACTTTTCCTGATTTCTTTCCCAAGCGGCCTGAGCCTCCTTGCTGACCTCAGCCAATGCTTGTTCAAGATCATCAGAATTCAGGCCAGGGGCGAAAATCTCCATTGGCTTCAACCGGGACAGTTTGGATACGTTCTTCTCGGCAACAAGCCTGAATGTTGTTCCCTGATAGGCAAACTCCACTTTTTCACCACGTGCTGCCGCCTCAGCTAATGAGAAAAGATTCTGCCGCACTTTTGAAATGGTGAGAGTCATACCTCATAATAGCCTTAGATGTACAGTCCGACAATAAACTTGTACAACTCGAAATTGGCGATTCCGCTAAACTAGAGCCTGTATGGAAATCAACCACGGCTCAATTCTGATCGACGCGGCCAACGCTTCAGGTGCTCGCATTGCTGGCGCGAAGGCCAACTTTCTCCTCTATAGCCATCGCTTGCGGAGCCTCGACTCTGCTTTTCGGGTCAAGCTCGGTGGTAGCCCGATCCTCTTGGCCGAGGTGCCGGCGTTTCCCTACGGCTCGGCTGAGATCATCATGGACATTGACCGTTATTACACCAAAAAGCGCTTTGTCAATGTCCAGCCAGACGAAGTGAGCGAATTCAGCGAAGTTTTCTTCCTCAATTCCAAAACGGCAAAACCGAAATTTCCAGCTAAGTCTCATCCAGCCTACTCCAAACTCGCCATCCCCTATGCAGAGCTGACAGACCTCCAGAAGGCCGGTCTGCTGAATCTTTATGCGAAAGCCACAGCGATCGGAATCATCGAGCACATTGAGAGCATCATCGAAGTCCGCCCGGCACGTCTTTTCGCCAAAGTAAGCGACGACTTCCTCGATATCGTCCGGGATTCAACTGACCTCTTCCATGAAGCAAGCGGCATCAGCCATGCCTTCAACAAGCCTTGGCGCCGCATCGAAAAGGCAGGCAGTTTCAAAACGCGCGACCGGCAGGCGAACCTGCAGCTCACCTTCGCTACCAACAGTGACAACCAACTGTTGGTCGATATGGATATCGACGACAACCAGGGAATCGCCCACGCCTTTGACGTAATCGGGCACGCGCTCACAGGAGCCGATACCCATCCGTACAACATCCAACAGGTTCTGCTGGCCCTTCAGGGTATAGACCCCGGCTACGGCCTGAGCTGATTAGGTAAGCATTGGGATAAAGAGAACCTGCCCAGGTTCGATCAGGTTCACATTTGGCCCTATCGTATTTCGATTCGCCATGTAGATCAGGGGATACTTCATCATGTCCCCATAAGCGCGCCTGGCGATTTTCGAAAGTGAGTCGCCGTGCTTCACAGTGTAGTTAGCACCCGGCAAGGGCTCTCCTGCCTGGATCATAACCGGATCCATGCGCATCGTTGCTCGCCTGCGTGGTATGCCGCTCTTCTTTTCCTCTTTGAATTCTTCAAAGATCTGTGCGGTTGTCTCGGCATCGCCAACAGTGGTTGCCAACACTTCCATCACCAGGGTAGCCAATCCCTTTGGCCCGACAAATTTCAAGAAGAGATCTTTGATCACAAAGCTTTCATTGAACTGAGCAATTCCGATCTTCCCGTATCGCTTTAACACGTCTTCAAGGCTGTCGAGTACTACCGGCAGGTTCCCCTTGCCGCCTCGATCCATAATACGAACCTTGCCGAAAGCATCTCGAAATGCGTATAGCCGGTGTCCCCCGGCAGGCTTAAAGCTAAGCCCAAACGAGAATACACTTCCGTCCCGAGGAACCGCTTTCTCAATCTGCTTCCAATCGGTGACCTTAATCGAAGGCCCAACAGCTGCCTTCAACTTCAACATCATGGCGCGCAAAGCTCCACCGTTGGAAGTTCCCATTTGTTCCAATTCCAGCCCCAGTCCCAACCCCAGATCTTTGCCTAGGGCTTCCACCGAGACATATGCCTTTTGCCCAGTCTGCCGCAGTGCCTGAGTTGCAGAAACATAAACGCATCGTCCGCCGCCGCCGAGGCTTGCAGCCCTGCCCCCGGGATCGATGATCAATTGCATCATCCTGCTGCGCCCAACTACTTCCTTGATGATCTTTGCGCCTTTGCCCACAGTCCCGATGATCGACAGTGCTCTTAATGCGTCTGTACCGACACCAACCGCAGTTCCAGAGGCCAAGCCCTCACCGATGCGCAACACATCTACTGTGCCCTTACCCACCTCCATCGCAGTTGCCGCTGCAGTAGCCAAAACTACTCCAAACAAACCGGGGTTCTCATCAACAAATTCATCCAGCGCCGCTTTCGAGATCTCATGCTGATGATCCCACCAATCGGCTAAGTCTGATGCTGTTCTCATGATTTATATCGCGGTAGAACAGAAAAAATTGGCCCATATCTTTTATGACGCCTTGGATTTTTTACGCAGCTCTGGGTGAGGGCTGGTATTCGTTACAATTCCACCAATGCCTTGCCCGTATTTTCCCCGGCAAACAATCCGATGAAGGCTCGAGGGGCACTCTCCAAGCCCTTGTAAACTGTCTCTTCGTAACGGAGCAAACCAGCCTTTAACCAAGCAGCCATTTGTTTCCGGCCTTCCGGAAAACGGTCTCTCCAGCGAGAAACAATGAAGCCTTCCACCCGCAATTGCTTCACAAGAATATCGGTGAAAGGTCGCGGCCCAATGTCTTCTGAGCGATCGTTATAAGACGCAATTTGACCGCACACGGAAACCCGCCCACGCGAATTCATCAACCCAAGCACCGTATCCGTCATCTCGCCGCCCACATTATCGAAGTAGCAATCGATCCCATTTGGGCAAAGCGCAGCCAGCGCCTCACTATAAGGCTTATCGGTTCGATAGTTGATCGCACCGTCAAAACCTAACGACTTCAAATAAGCCACCTTTTCCGCCGTACCAGCCACCCCAATCACGTGGCAACCGAGAATCCTCGCAATCTGCCCCACTGCCGATCCCACCGCCCCAGCTGCTCCAGACACGACTACCGTTTCCCCTGCCTTTGGAGAGCACAACTCAGTGAACCCAAAATAAGCAGTCATACCCGGCATGCCAAGGATTCCAAGGGCAGTCGATACTGGAGCCTCTGCCGGGTCCACCCGCTGAACTTTTCCCACCTCAACTCCAACATAATCCTGCCAACCCCAAAGCCCGGCTACGATCTCACCCACTCGGTAATCACCATTGCGTGAGGCAACAACCTCTCCCACACAACCACTCTCCATTACATTACCCAATGGAATGGGATCTACATAAGTCTTCTTCCCGGCAATTCGCCCGCGAAGATATGGGTCCACCGAAAGATAGCGGGTCTTCACCAGCAACCCGTCCAGAGGACATTCAGGCACAATCATGTCTTCGACTACGAAGTCAGACTCTTTGGGCAATCCCTTAGGCACTGCTGTGAGCACCACCCGCCGGCTTTGATCAGTCATATTGACACCATTATCCTGGTTTCTGAAGTAAAGGGTGGTTTCGGCAAAGGCAGCTCATTAAATCTAAAATGCAGAATTCGCGCTGCCTCGTCGCTACTCGAAAGCCCCGGCCTCTCGGCCTTAAACATGGAGGCCTTCAGCGAACTATGCCAAGCAAATATGCGATTAGCAAAATTGTGAGAACAGTGCCCAAACCAATACCGGCTCCTCCTCCAAACCCATAACGGCTGTGGCCATAATAGCCCGCGCCTCCACCAAACAATAAAATCAAAACGATTATAAGTAGTAACATATCAAGCTTCTCTTTCTTATTGCTTTGAACTGATAGCAAGCAATGTGATGCCGCCCACCAGAGCAATTGCCCCGGCGATAGGAGGTAATGGCACTGTATGCTTCTGATCACTTGTAGCCTGGATCGGGCCTAGATCGATCACCGTCTTCCGGGTGGTATAAGTGAATCCGCCCCAGATGACGCCGACAAGTCCAAGTGCGATCAAAATCAACCCAACCACTTTGGCCATCTCTATTTGCCTACGGCTTTCTCGATTTTGCCGACATTCTTCTGTACCTTGCCTTCAAGTTTTTGCTTCAGCCCTTCTACCTCAAGCTTTGGGTTGCCCAGAACTACTCCGGTCTTTTGCTTGACTGCGCCGGCGACTTCTGAAAGCGTTCCCTGAATTTCGTTTTTTGTACTTGATTTCATGATTTGTCCTTGTTGGATTTGTAAAAAATTGGGCTGGTTGATTTGCATCCACCAGCCCCGCACAGATTTAGTGGTGCAGTGCGACCTGGCTGCTCGCCGGGTAATCCGCGCTGGCTTCGCCAGACGACGAAATGTCTTGAGCTCCGGTATGCCGAAGCAAATTTGTAGCTCGTGAAATCCTGGATGCGCTGTCGCAATGAACCGAAAGCAGAACGCCGCCTTCTTGGATCCTGCCCTCATAGCGCTTGGCTTCATATTCGGGCATCCCCATGCCAACCAAGGCTCCAATGATTCCCCCTAGTGCTCCGCCCGCACCCAGGCCGGCAAGAGCAGCGATAATCGGCCCGGCCACAATCAACGGTCCAATGCCGGGTATCGCCAGCACCCCAATGCCAGCCAGCAATCCAAATGTCGCCCCCAGCACTCCACCACTGGCAACACCAGCTGTTGCACCTTCGGGCGCCTTCGTGTTCTTCTCGTGGCCAAAGGATCGCGAACTATTGCTATCTGGCAGCAAGACTGAGATGTCATCATTTGAAAATCCGGCTGTAAGCAAATCGTCTATGCATCGTTCAGCCTGTTCCTTCGTGTGATAAATCCCAAACACGGCTACTGTTTTCTTTTCCACGCTTCCTTACTTTGCACGTGAAGCACCACGCTGAAAACCCCACCATTTCCGTAATTCCTGACATAAATACCGATACGCCAATGACCACCCGTGGTCGCCTGACGAAATACGGTTAGCCTCCTAATCTGTCGCCAACTGAATTCGCGCCTTTTCCTTCGATTGGTCATCAGACTGCTCTTCAATGATCGAACCAAGATTCGATAGAAAGAACCCAATGAAAGCATCCAAAATATATTTACTCGCGGCAACTCTTACAACTGCCCTAACCGTTATGAGTTGTGCACCTGCCCCGACTCAATCCGCCGACGTGAAGGAAAGCCTCAAGCGTTCCCTCGATCAGGCGAACCTCAAGGACGTTACTGTCGCACAGGACCGTACAAAAGGCGTCGTCACTCTCGGTGGCCATGTAGTCGCCGAGAGCGATAAGTCTCAGGCCGCTTCGATTGCTAAATCAATCGCCGGCGAACAGGTTGTCGCAAACGAAATTGCCGTCATCCCAGCTGACAATGCATCCGATGCCAAGCAATTCAACTCCGCCCTCGACGACGGAATCGAAAGCAACCTCAAGGCCGCCTTGATCAGCAAGAAGCTCCAGGACATCGTCAAGTTCAACGTCAAAAATAACGTCGTCACACTTAGTGGCGAAGTAGTCTCCCAGCAATTACGCACGCAAACAGAAACACTCGCCTCCGAAGTTCCAAACGTAAAGCAAGTTGTCAATGAACTGCAAGTCAAGGGACAGAAAGCAACGTCTTCCAACTAAAATGCATTCTAATTTACTACTCAAATTATCTATTCCAGTCGCACTCGCCGGGCTTCTTGCCATGGCAGCCACGATTCAACACGACGACTCAACTCCTGAAATGCAAAAGCACCACGCGATGATGGCGAGCGAGCCACATCACATTCTTGCAATGGCTTATCACACCAATATGGCCAACTTCGCCAAAGCTCTGGAGACTCAGTCAGCCAAATCGATCACTCTGAATCTGGATTTCTCTCGAAGCGCCGTCACCGAAATGCGACGCAGCTTTGACCAGATGAAACAACACCACCAGGAGCAC
>JBKJUN010000937.1:0-19197 GCA_046590555.1 Bryobacter sp.
CGGGCGGCTTCGACTTCGCTCCTTCTGCGCTGGACCGTCCAAACAAGACTGCGAGCCTCAGCCATACCTGGACGCTCAGCCCGTCGATGATCAATGAATTCCTGTTTGCCGTTTCAAACGATCGCGTTACGATCGCCGTGCAGAATACGGGTAAGTATCAGCGTTCTGCTTACGGGATCAACTATCCATACCTATTTGCGGATCCGAAAGAAATTCAGGATAAGATTCCGACAGTTTCTATTCCCAACGTAGGTGGTATCGACGGCGGACCCTATCCGGCAAGTTCTTCGGGTCCGATCTATCAGTTCTCAAACAATTTCACCAAGATTGCCGGCAACCATACCTTCAAGATGGGTGTTTATTTTGAGCGCTCTGGACAAAACGACTTTGACCAAATCAACGTTGCTGGTGTGCCTGGCGGTACTAACAACCAGAACGGTCGCTTCGTATTTGACGATGTCCGCCCTGGCGGTGTCGCGGGTGCTGGAACCGGGTTGGCCAATGTTGCGCTCGGCCTCTTTTCCACCTACGCCGAAATCGGAAACCGCAGCTACACTCCTTACCGTGGTGAACTGTTCGACTTCTTCTTCCAGGATTCCTGGCGAGTCAGCCAGAAGCTGAAGTTGGAACTTGGTTTACGTGGTTCGCGCAGCACTGGCTACTACAAGTCGCTTTGGGGCAACATCGCCTACTTCGATCCGGCAGTTTACAGCCAGGCGAATGCAGCAATTGTTGACCGCACCACTGGAAACGTGATCAGCGGCGACCGCTTCAATGGCGTGCGCATTCCTGGTAAGGAATTTCCGGAGGCCGCTAAGGGCCGCTTTCCTGCTGCCAGTGATCCGCAGTTCAACCGTCTCTTCGATGGCGGGGACGCATATCCTTCGCCGAACCAATTCAACGTAGTGCCTCGCATTGGTATGGCGTACTCGCTCAATAACAAGCAAGTAATTCGCGCTGGGTTTGGCGGTTTCATGGCCCGTCCTGGCGTGTATGACAGCGTGTTTTTAGGTGGAAATCCTCCCTTCCAGCCTTCTGGTTCTGTAACCAACGGTTCCGTAGATGCGCCCGGAGGCGGTGCACGAGTTCAATTTCCCCAGTTCTTCCAGACGATTGACCGAGCTTACAAGATTCCTCGTTCTTACAACTGGAATGCTACCTATCAGCGCGAAATCGGATTCTCCACAACCTTGGAAGTCGGTTATGTTGGCACCACAGGCCTGTTTTTGGCTCGTGAGCGCGACCTTAACCAGTTGCCCACTGGTACTACATTCCGTCCGGAAAATGCCGGTGCCAACGTAAACTTCCTGCGTCCATACAAGGGCTTCGCGAACATCCCGATGCTTGAGCACTCTGGTCGCAGCACCTATCATGGTTTGCAGATCGAAGCAAACCGTCGCTTCACCAAGGGCTTCAGCTACGGCTTTGCCTATACTCTCTCAAAGACCATGGATAACAATTCCGGGCCTCGAGACGGTTTTATCGACACCTTTAACCAAGGTCTGAACTGGGGCAAGTCGGCGAATGATACCCGTCACGTCGCGGTTATCAACTTCATCTGGGAAATGCCATACTTCAACTCCAGCGACACCAATAAGGCTGTCCGCGCTGTGGCTGGTGGATGGCAGATTTCTGGTGTGAACCAGTTCCAGACCGGCACTCCCTTCACCATTGGCAACGGAGACGATTATCTCGGCATCGGTTCGACCAACGGTAAGCCTTGGAATCTGGCTGGCGCACCTGAGCGTACCGGTCAATTCAGCAACCGTACGGCGGCTGGCAACTTTGAAGACGGTAACTTCTTCTATCAGCGCACGCTCGGTGGGGCTCCTTTGGCGACTCGCCCGGCTAACGGCACACTGCCAAACCAGAACCGGAACTCCATCCAGTTCAACAACCCCGGTTTCCAGAACTGGAACCTTGCTCTCTTTAAGGCTTTCCGCATCACGGAGCGTCAGGCACTGACTTTCCGCGCAGAAGGCTTCAACTGGATCAACAAGGCTAACTTTGGTGGCGTGGATAATAATCCCACATCTGCCACTTTCGGTAAGGTTACCGGTAGGGGCAGCGAGCGGACGATGCAGCTCAGCTTGAAGTACAGCTTCTAATCACTAAAACGATTTAGAAAAAATATGGGCCTCCCGCAAGGGAGGCCTATATTATTTAGCTATGAAGTTTTTTCTTTTGATATTGGCTTTTTCCGCAATGAGTTTTGCCGCAGACCTGACCGGGGCCTGGGCTTGTGAGGTGCAGACTGACGCCGGTAGCGGCTCTCCTCGCTTTGAGTTCACGCAGACGGGTGACTCACTCAAAGGCAAGTACAGCGGCCAGTTGGGCGAGGCTGACGTTGCTGGCAAGGTGACTGGTGAGAAGGCCACCTGGTCGTTCAAGGTCGAGCTTGGCACCATTGCCTATGAAGGGACAGTGACTGGCGACACGATGAAGGGCAAAGTGGAGCTTGCCGGACAGGGTGGCGGCACCTTTAGCTGCAAGAAGAAATAGTATGTCCATCTCTCGACGTCAGTTGTTTGGGCAGTTTGGTGCTGTCGCGATGGCTGCGCCACGCAAGAAGTCGAATGTCATTTTGATCTACGCCGATGATTTGGGCTACGGCGATCTTGGCTGTTAAGGCAGCAAGATCCGCACTCCGAATCTCGACCAGTTGGCGCGGGAGGGGATGCGGTTTACGCAGTTCCTGTCGGCGAACCCGGTGTGTTCGCCATCACTGGCGTCTTTGCTTACTGGTCGCTATCCGACTAGGGGGGTGTGTCGCAGGGGTTGTTTCCTTACGAAACGGAAAGGATGCTTGATGGGGAGATGACGATTGCCCAGATCTTTAAGCCTGAGGGCTATAAGACCATGTGCGTGGGCAAATGGCATCTGGGGCATAACGAGAAATTCCTGCCGACCAATCGTGGCTTTGACGAGTATTACCGTATTCCCTACTGCAACGACATGACGCCACGCCCGTTGCTACATAGCGTGCCTGGGAAGGTTGAGGCCGTTGAGGAGGACGCGACGCTCTAGACACTGACGCCGCGCTACACCGAGTAGGCCGTGCGGTTTATAGAGAGCGATCCAAGAATTCGCCCTTCTTCCTGTACATGCCTCATACTATCCGCAGATACCGCTCGCGGCTTCGGCGAAGTTTCGCGGAAAGTCCAAGCAGGGCGGCATCGATGGCTTTTCTATGTTTCTCCTGCGTGTGCCGGAAGACGGCGTGCTGATTGTCGTACTTTCCAACTTCGAAGACGGCAAGACCGGCGACGTTCGCCGCGGCCTCACCGGCATTGCTTATGGCCGCCCAACAGAAGCCCCTAAAAAGCGCACTGAAATCTTATTGGACAGCTCAACGCTAGACGAGTATCTTGGCACCTATCAGCTCGCCCCAACATTAGCTTTGGTCATCACACGCGAAGGCAACCAACTCATGACCCAGGCCACAGGCCAGGGCAAGATACCGATCTACGCCGAATCGAAAGACAATGTCTTTGCCAAAGCAATGCCCGCAGACATCCAGATCATGCGCACGGAGGGCAAAGTCACCGGCCTCGTCCTCAAACAAAATGGCCGCGAAATGAAGGCCCCCAAAGTCAAATAAACTCCGAGGGCCCATCTCAAGCTCTTAAAAGTTGACTACCTTCGAGAAGCTTACCGGGTCGAGACTCGCACCGCCCACCAGCGCTCCGTCGATGTCTTCCTTGGCCATCAGCGAGGCGACGTTATCCGGCTTTACAGAACCGCCATAAAGAATCCGCACGCTAGCTGCGTCAAACTTCGTCGCCGCCAAAGCCCGAATTACCTTGTGCGCATCAGCAGCCATCTCAGGCGTCGCCGTCTTTCCAGTGCCAATTGCCCACACCGGCTCATAAGCAATCACGATCTGCGAAAACTCTTCTGCCGTCAGCCCGGCGATCCCGCCTTCAAACTGCTTCGCCAGCACAGCTTCAGTCTGGCCCGCTTCACGCTCAGCCAACACTTCACCTACGCAAACAATCACCTTGAGGCCGGCCTCAATGGCAGCCTTCGTGCGCCGCAGCACCGTCTCATCAGTCTCACCAAAATACTGGCGGCGCTCCGAGTGACCCACGATCACCCAAGTGCAACCAATCGTCTTCAGCATCGGCCCTGAGATTTCGCCCGTAAACGCCCCTTCCTTGGCCCAGTAAAGATTCTGGCCGCCAACAGTCACGTTTGATCCGGTCGTGGCAGCAATCGCCGTTGGCAGGTCAATAAACGGCGCACAGATGGCAATCTCGGCGGCGGTCGCGTCCTTTACCAGCGGCAGGAAGTCATTGAAAAAAGCAGTCGTCTCGGCCGGTGTTTTGAACATCTTCCAGTTCGCGGCCATCAAGGGGGTTCGCATCCCCTCTAGTTTAGCGTTCGAGCTTCACGCCAAGAATCTTTGCCCACCGCGCAGCCACAGATTCCATCGGAACTGCCGGCGTTGTCCCACGCTTCATGCCCTTGCCTGAGATCACCATCGCTGCCCGGTAATCGGCCAGCCCCGGCCACCAGCCGTGGTTACCTTTTTCATACGGCGGCACATATAATTCCTTGCCAGGCTTCATAGCAAAGCCCTCATTGCGCTTCGGCTCAAACGCTGCCACCACATCTGCGTCAGGCACAAACCGCCTCACCTCATCGAGAGGCACCTCCCGGCCCAACTTGCCACTCTCCCGCAACTTCGCGGCCACGCTGGCATCCTTTGTAGTCAACAACCCACCCAGCATTTCCACCTGCATCCCCTTGGCAAATTCCGCCACATTCAGATCCCGGTCCACCCTCTCAAAGCCATGGTCCCCAACCACAGCAATCACGGCATCTTTGGGCGCAGCCGCCACAATTTCGGCGATATAGCGATCAGTCACCTCAAGGGTATGGTTCGCTTCCTTCTCAAACGGCCCCGCCTCATGCGCTACAGCATCCAGGTCCACAAAGTGCAACAAAATCAGATCTGGCTTCTCGTTCTTCAACAGATAGACACAAGCAACCTTGCGAGTCCGGTCATCCACCCACTGTTGTTTGAAACTCGGGTCAAATTTCTCAATTTTCTCGACCAAGCCAGGCGTTGACTTCTCAAACACCGAAATGTAATCCATACTCCCGCCATCGCGCCAGCGGAAATACTCAGGCAGATTGAAGTCGATATCGGCATTCACGGTTACGGGCCAGGTAATCGCGGCCGACTTCAAACCTGCCTTGCGTGTCGCATGCCACAGCGTCTTCACCTTCAGCATGTCGGCCATCCAGTAGTAGTCTCCGGTATTGCTCGCAGCCCTGCGATTCCCCAAAATCCCATGCTCCCGGGGCGCAACACCCGTAATCAGAGTCGTATGAGAAGGCCAGGTAACCGTAGGCACAGCCCCAATCAGACCACCCACAAATTCACCCTCTTTCATCATCTTGCGAAGACTCGGAATCTTCAGCCCCAACTTATCCGCATCCCGAAGGTAGCGATGATCAAGGCCATCGACAGTGATCACAATCAGCGGTCGTCGCTGCGCGTAAACAGCAACAGCCATCATCAAAAATAGTAAGATGCGCATCGCTACTATTTTGCCTGACTTCATCCGTATGATGAGAGAGTGAAGGTGCAAATCCTCGACTACGATCCCAACTGGCCTATTCAGTTCGAACAATTCCACAGCCTGCTCTGGCCCGCAGTGCATGACCTGGCCACCAGCATCGAACACGTCGGCAGCACCTCCGTCCCCGGCCTCGCCGCCAAACCTGTCATTGATCTCGACATTATCATCCCGGCAAGAGAAGTACTCCCGCAAATCACCAGCCGCCTTAACTCACTAGGCTACATCCACCGAGGCAATCTAGGCATCGAAGATCGCGAGTCCTATTCGATTCCTGAACTCAAACGAACCCACCGTCTCTACGTCTGCCCAGCCTCAAGCCTCGCACTCAAGAACCATCTCACCCTGCGCGACCATCTCCGAGCCAACCCGCAAGATCGCGACGCCTACGCCACAATCAAACAACAGCTTGCGATCCAATTCCCCAACGACATCGATAGCTACATCGCAGGCAAGACGGAATTTATCCTAGGCATCCTTGCCATCTGCGGTTTCCCTCAATCCCAACTAGACGATATACGTCGCGCTAATGGGCTTGTCACATTTGCTGAATTAAAGCCCTGAACCATACAAAAGAACCGCCTCGAAGCCTTCTCCGATGGAGTCCTCGCCATCATCCAGACTGGGGCACCCTTTCTTCAATCCTGCCAGTATTCCTCAGCTTCCTCTACGTCGGCATCTACTGGAACAATGACGACCACCACTTCCTCCACACACTAGTGCGTGCGGCACCCCCAAAAGGCCCGTTACGTTACGGGGACTGAAACCAGTTTAAACATCGTTTGTTGTGCGCTTAATGTGGTCGCTTTCTTGCCATTAGTGCCTTGGGAAAAATACGAAGTAGTTGTTTTCATCCTGATTTTGCACGCTCCGAAAACTGAGATCCATCAACAGCAAGATTGTCCCTTCGGGTCATCACGGTTAGACTAATAGCAGGAGCGAAACACCATGCTGCCACCCAACGAATATATCGACGTAAGGAACGAGGCGTATTATGTCGCAGGGACCCGCATTGGCCTCGACGTGATCTATTATATGTTTCAAGATGGAAGGTCCGCTGAATCCATTTTTGATTCATTCCCAGCGTTTGGGGCGCTGGCCAAGGTCTACGGGGTCATTGCATTTATGCTGAGTAATCCACATGAATTGAACACTTATCTGGAAGAGCAAAAACGGCGTTTTGAAGATTTCAAGCAAAGGCACCCGCTACCATTGGACTTGCTGAAGCCTTTTGAAGAGGCCGAACGCCAACCAGAGGGCCTGAAACGTTGAGCTTGCGATTTCAGGCCGACGCTGACATCGACCCCATATTAGTTCGTGGCCTTCTTAGACGCGAACCTGCAATCGACTTCCGCCTGGCATCTGAATGGATACCTCCAGGCACGCCAGACTATGAAGTCTTGAGAATTGCTGCGGACGATTCTCGCGTGCTTGTGTCGTTCGACGTTACAACGATGTCTAGCCATTTCAAAGCGTTCGTAACGCAACGGGATTCGCCTGGTGTCATTCTGATTCCCTCTCATCGCACCGTGCGATCTATTATTGATTCCCTGCTTCTCGTCTGGGCTACCTGGCCGCAGGAGCACCTCCGGAATCAAGCCCATTGGCTTCCTTAAGCCGCCGCCTCCGAAGGCACCTCAAGCGGTTCCAGATCCCCAGTCGGTAACTCCACCCCTTCCCAACGCGCCACAGCCGCTGTAGCCAGACAATTCCCCAGCAAGTTCACACTAGTGCGGGCCATATCCATAATCGTGTCCACGCCCAGCAAAAGCGCCACACCCTCAAGCGGCAAGTTAAAGCTCGACAACGTACCACTCAAAACAACCATCGACGCCCTCGGCACCGCGGCCACGCCCTTCGACGTCAACATCAGCGTCAGCATCATCACCAACTGCTGGCCAAACGACATATCCACACCCGCTGCCTGCGCCACAAACACACTGGCCAAACTCAGGTAAAGCGTCGTCCCGTCCAGGTTAAAGCTATAACCAGTCGGCAACACAAAGCTCACAATATGTTTCGGAACCCCAAATCGTTCCATGTTCTCCATCGCCTGCGGCAGTGCCGCCTCACTCGACGCCGTCGAGAACGCCAGGATATAAGGATCCTTCACCGCCTGAATAAATCGCTTCAGCGGAATCTTGAACAAGAACACCACCGCACCCAAAACCACCACAACAAAAATCACTAGCGATACAAACAGCGTCGCAATCAACTGACCCAGGTTAAACAACACACCAATACCCTTCGAACCAATCGTCACCGCCATGGCCGCCCCAACACCAAAAGGGGCAAAGTACATAATGTACTTCGTGTACTCAAACATGATGTCCGACAAACTCTTGCACCAGTCGACAACCGTTTTCGCTTTGGGCCCAATCGAAATACAAGCCGTCCCAAAGATAAACGCAAACACAACAATCTGCAAAACCTCACCCTTCGACATCGCCTCGATAATCGAAGTCGGGAAAGTATGATCGAGCATCCCCGATAGAGTCACCTTGTTCGCCGCAAGCGTTGCCTTCTCTGTCGGCAAATTCACACCCACACCCGGCTTCACCAGATTCACAGCCGCCAGCCCAATGAACAGCGCGATCGTCGTCACAACCTCAAAATAAAGGATCGCCTTGCCGCCAATGCGCCCCATCGCTTTCGCGCTCCCAGTGCCCGCGATGCCGTAGACCAGCGTCGCAAATACAAGCGGCGCAATGATGCTCTTAATCAGGTTTAAAAACACGCGCGATACAGGAGACAGTTCCTTGGCAAAGTCTGGCGCAGCCACGCCAAGCCCAATGCCCGCAGCCATCGCAATGAAGATCCAGGAAGTCAGAGATATACTTTTCAACGTTCGCCCCATTTCAATTTTTCTCGCAATACATCGAAGAACAACATGCGCGGCGGACGCACGAGACGAATCTCATTCGGACTCCGGGCGCATCGCACCTCGTCGTCCTGCAACAGCGATTCCCCCACCTGCCCATCGATCGTAAGATAGGCGTCGCCATCGAGCGCCCGGTTCTCCAACCGAATCACGCTTTCGCCCGGCACAATCACCGGACGGTGCGTCAGCATGTGTGGACAAATCGGCGTAATGCTCAGTGCATCCACGTTAGGAAAGATGATCGGCCCACCCGCGCTCAGCGAGTAAGCTGTGGAGCCAGTAGGTGTCGACACAATCAAGCCATCCGCTTTGTAGTTCGAAACAAAGTGGGAGTCGACATGGACAGCCAGATCAATAATGCGCGCCAGCGATGTCTTGGTGATCACCGCGTCGTTTAGCGCCTCGTATGAGGATACACGATGTCCGCCCCGGTGGATCTCGCATCGCAACATTCTTCGCTTGCCCACTCGCATCTCGTTCGCCAGGCAACGCTCCAGCTCTGGATACAACTCCTCCACCGTGATCGATGTTAGAAAGCCCAACCCGCCTAAATTTACAGCCAGTAGAGGTATATCCTGGCCCGCGATTGCCTGCGCCGCACTCAGCAGCGTCCCGTCACCGCCAAGCACCACAACCAACTGCGTGTCCACCGGAACCCGCTCACGTGGAACCCATTCCCGGATCTGCCCATACTCGGCCGTTTCTTCATCCAACCGCACACCGATCTGCCGCTGCGCCAGCCAGTCGATCAGGCCAGGCACGATACTCCTCGCCCTCGGCACATTTGGCTTCGAGATGATTCCAACCGTCTTGATTTCAGGCTTTAGGTCTGGCATAGATCAAAAACTCTTTATTACCTTTGCCGCCCAGTATCGGGCTCGGAATCAATCGCGTATCGTAGTTCAATACGCGTAACGCAGATTCTATCTTGTCGCAAGCGAATTGGTGCAACCCATCATCCCGCACAATGCCACCTTTGCCCACATCCGCCCTGCCCACCTCAAACTGCGGCTTGATCAGAATCACCATCTCGCCCTCGGGCCCCAGGAGGGCAGGGAAGCGATCGAGCAACAGCGTCACACTGATAAAACTCACATCACACACCAACAACTGCGCAGCCTCCCCAATCGTCCCAGGCTCAATCAGCCGCGCATTCTCATGTTCATGCAATACCACCCGCGCGTCGGTTTTCAGCCTCCAGGCAATCTGCGTAGCTCCCACATCCACGCAATGGACTCTCACAGCCCCATGCTGCAACAGACAATCGGTAAACCCACCAGTCGAGGTCCCAACATCGATACACACCTTGCCCGTGACATCGATCCCAAACTGCTCCAGCGCCGCCTCAAGCTTCAATCCCCCACGGCTCACATAGCGCAACTGACCCAGTAGAGCAATCTCTGCCCCCACAACAACCTGTGCCCCCGCCTTATCCACCTTCTGACCGTTCACCATCACCTGACCCGCCAGAATCAGCGCCTTCGCTTTCTCCCGCGAGTCCACTAGTTGACGCTCCACCAGTAATTGGTCGAGTCGGCTCTTCAAGACTTCCTGTCCACAATTAAATCGGCGATCTCGTTCAGCCGCACAGCCCGCTTGCCAAATCGCGACAACGCGGCATGCGCCTTCTGCCGTTCTTCTTCAGCCATGCGCTTGGATTCAGCCAGGCCGTACACAGCCGGGAAAGTAATCTTCTGCTGATGCAAATCCTTTCCCGCAGTCTTGCCGAGCGATTCGCTCGAAGCTTCAATGTCGAGAACGTCATCGACGATCTGAAAGGCTAGTCCAGCGTGTTCGCCGTACTCACTCAACGCCTGCAGATCTTCAGCGCTGGCACCCGCATAGATCGCCCCCATCCTCACCGAGGCTCGCAGCAGCGCACCTGTCTTTGCGCGATGAATCTTCTCGAGCAACACTGCATCCGGTATCTTGCCTTCGCCTTCGAGGTCATGCACCTGCCCGCCAATCATCCCTCGAACGGTGCCGCTAGCCGAAGCCAGCTCCACCACCAGACGGCTCCGTCGCTCAGCGCCAACTTCACTCAAAGACCCCAAAACATGAAACGCCAACGTCAGCAAAGAGTCTCCGGCCAGAATCGCCATAGCCTCACCAAACACCTTGTGGTTGGTCGGCTGCCCACGACGCAAGTCGTCGTTGTCCAGCGCCGGCAAATCGTCATGAATCAGCGAATAGGTGTGGATCATCTCCAGCGTTCCGGCTGCATCCACAACCGAAGGCGCGTCCGGATGAATCACATCGCTTGCCGCCATGCAAAGGATCGGGCGAATTCGCTTCCCGCTAGCAAAGAGGCTGTAGCGCATCGCCCTGTGTATCGTCTCAGGCTCAATCGTCTCTGCTGGAACCCACTTGTTCAGCGCGTAATCGATGATGTCGATCCGCTCCTTCAAATACTCCTTCAGCGTCATCGGCCAAAGGGCTCCGGCTCGATCTTGTTGCCGCGCTTGGACAGAATCTCCACTCGAGTCTCTGCCTCATCCAGCCGCTTCTTGGCGGACTCGCTCAGCGCTACACCCTTTTCAAAAAGCGTGATCGATTCCTCGAGCCCCATCGTTTCTTTCTCCAACTGCGTCACGATCTTCTGCAACTCCTCAAGGTCTTGCTCGAGAGTCTTTGCCGGTGAGACGTCCTGCTCAGTGGCCATCGCCACCCCCCAGCGTCGTCATGTTGCCAGAAGCATCAATTGGGAAATCATAAGGCCCTTCGACAATCGTCAGATTCGGATTGGCCTCAATCTCAGCCCGCATATTCTCGCTCAACTCAACTTCGGTCAGACAAAGCGTATTGCGAATTCGTCCAATCGTCACCTTCGATAAATCGTGTTTGCCGACGGTAGGCATGAACCGCTCCAGGCATTCACGGTCTGTATCAAAATACACCGGAATCCGGATCGCCTGGGGGCTCGATGCCGTTAGCGAATTGATCTGCGTTGGTACCCAGTCGATCTGTGGCAGAATCCGGGCATTGATCACGTCTGCCATGCCCATGCCGACCGCACTGCCATAAGTATTCTTTGTCAGGTCTCGAATGAAGATGCGATGAAATTTCGGCGCGCCCTTCCAAAGGTTGTACTCACCGAGCACCCCGCGATTGGCCACCTTCGTGTCCATGCCTGCCCCCGAGATATCCTTGCCGATCTCATCGAGAATCAGGATGTCCAGTTCTTTCACCGGCACATGTCCCTGCCAGCTCTTCACCAGCCGCAGCAACTCTTCTTCCTGCTGCTCCATCGTCTCAACCGGCACAGCCGTCAATTGTGCGGTTGTATGGTTGGCATCTTCAAGAATGGCGAGCCCACCCAAAATCTTCCCGCTTCCCAAAACCTTTCGCCCAACAGCACGAATCATCGCGCCCAGCCCAATGTTGTATGCAAAGGTGTGATAGTAAGTCGCCCCGGCAAACTTGCCCAATCCAATGGCCATCATCTTGTAAAGGCCGCTCTCGATCGGGCCCTCGAAATCGGTATGCCACTTCACACGCCCTATCAACATCACCCCATCGCTCTCAAAAGCAGCCTTGTCGAGGTAAGCCGTGATTCCCTCAGGAGTCTCACCCAGCGAAACAACTTCAAGCTGACTCACGATCGGGCAGCCCATCGTTTCTTCGGTGATCTTGTATTTACCCAGCACCATCGCCTGGCCTTCAGGCGACGCTGCTCCGTGGCTTCCCATCGCAGGGAAAATGAACGGATTCATCCCCACAGACTTCCAGTAATCGACAACAGCCCGCGCGATCGTCGCAATATTGGCAATTCCGCGACTCCCCACTCCGATCGCAACCCGGGAGCCCGGTTTCAGCTTCGAAGCAAAGTCTGCACGTCTCAATTCAGCGGCGACCGTCGCCGGAATGTCTTTTACCGCTCGGTCAGGAAAGTGTTGGCGGATGCGCAGCATCCGGGGTAGTGGCATGAGATCATTATGCTTCAAACCCGTCGTTCATGTCCGCGCCCCATTCGCGCTCGAGCATCCTCGAATACTCACCCGAGGCGTAAAGGTCAAAATCAAACTGTGTCGCCTTGATCTCCCCAAAGCTCCACAACAACTGCCGGCAGGCAAAAAGTTGATCGGCGTAGCGGTAATAATGCCGGACAAATTCATCCGTCACCAGATGCCGCTGCGGCACCTCGTTAAACACTGCATTTAGCCCCAGCGCCCGGCTAAAAATGCTCTTGTAATCGGCAACGCCCCAGTTCTTTAACTTCTCGCGGATCTTCCGTGGCGGATCATCAGTCAAAATGGCCGCAAACGACTGATAGCAGAACCCAGCCCGCCTTAGATCCTCATCCCGCTCCACCAGGTCTATGCACTGTTCAATCCAGCGCAGCAAATCCTTGCCCACATAAAACAACATGCGAATTTCGCAGAAGCGCCCGTCCAGCAACCTTCGGTCCAATTCCTCGCGCGTGGTCTCGCCGCTTGGTAGCAGCCCCTGGAGCATCAAACTAGCCCTGGAACTCTCCACCAACTTGTCTGGCCCTGCAGCTTCCGCAAACGGGTGCAGAATCAGTGGGGGTAATTTCCAACCGTGGGTTGTTTTCATTTCGGGAGTGCTGATTATTGGCATGACGGGCAGTTTTGAGCTCTTCTTCTAAGTTAATCGGCTGGAATCAACTGTTTCCTTAACGATTATCTTTGCTTCAAATCTTCTAGGCCACATTACTTTCGCGCTTCTAGTACCACTCTAAAGGTAAGGGTCTCGCCTAAGCGTTTTACCTTAACTTCTACGGCATCGCCTACGGCTTTTGACCTCAGAACATAAGTATAATCCTGTAGGTTCCCTACCTTCTTGCCGTCAAACTCAATCATCAAATCGCCCCCACGAATCCCGGCCTTTTCTGCTGGGCTACCCGCCCGCACGTCCGCCAGCTTCACTCCACCCGGCGTCTCGGCAAAATCGGGCACGCTCCCAAAATACGGCCCGTAGCCGCCACCGCCTCCACCACCGGGCATTGGCGTCACTTCAACCCGTTGATAACGCGGTCGATCTTCTGCGACACCCAGTTCCTGCAGTGTCGCAGCGATAACAGTGATCAGCCGTCCATAAGCCCCCGGCTCAATCTTGTCCCAGGTATCGGACGGCTTGTGATAGTCGCTATGCAAACCACTAAAGAAAAACAAGGCTGGCACCTGCTTCGCACTAAACGAAGTATGATCGCTGCCACCGATACTCAGGTTGTCGCTGAATTCCGGCTTCAAGTCCTCTTGGCCCTTTACCACCTCATCCAGGATTTTCTTAAACGTCGAACCGGTCGCTACACCGGCGGCAAAAAACTTGCCACCCACCATCCGGCCCACCATATCCATGTTGATCATCGCCGCGCACTTCTCCAGCGGAAACGGCATCTTCCCCGCCAGATGGCTCGACCCAAGCAGCCCAATCTCTTCACCCGAAAAAGCCACAAACAAGACCCCCCGCTTCATCTTCGGCTGCCTGGCAAAATACCGGGCCAACTCGATTACCGCCGCCGTACCGCTGGCATTGTCATCGGCCCCCGGATGCAGCTTCGGCACCTCGCTCGGAGCCATCGAAAACTGATACCCAAATCCAAGGTGATCGTAGTGACCACCAATCACGATGTACTCATCGCTGGTCCCGGGCAGGAACCCGGCCACATTATAAGTCGGCCGCATCACCCGATCTACTTCTATTCGCATTGCCACTTTCATCGCCGCCGGAAAACGAAAGCTCTGCGGCTGCAAAGTATTGTCGATAGCCTTAACGATACCTTTCAGGTCATGTTTGGATTCCACAAACCACGCATCAGCCACATTGGCCTTCACCTGTACCACCGGAATTCCCGAATCCATAGCTCCACTCTGATTCCCAAAAGGATCGAGTTTATCGGCATCTTCCGGGTACAGCACTGCGTTATTGATCAGAATCAAACCGGCTGCTCCGTGCAGCTTCGCATTCACCGCCTTGGTCTCAAAATTCGAGTGTCGCGTCCGGTTCTTGCCGTCAAAAACGCTCTTCTCGTTTTGGTCCTGCGGCTCATAGCGCAGCGCCACAACCACCTTGCCCTTCACATCAATACCGGCGTAATCGTCATAGTGATATTCAGTCGAGGTAATCCCGTACCCAACAAACGCCATCTCGCCACTCACTGTGCCAGTTGAAGAAAACACCCGGGGCATAAATTCCTTGGCAACGATGAGTTCTTTGGCTCCAACCACCAACGTATTCTTTTTGCCAAGCTTCGACTCGGTATTCACCACAAACTTCTGCAAGTAAGAAGGCTTGCTACCGCTTTCAATAAACGGAGGCTTCAACCCAGCCTTCTCGTAATTCTTCGCGATCCACTTAGCCGCCTGATCCAGCTCTGGTGTCCCGGTAAATCGGCCCTTAAAGCGCTCGCTCGACAATACCCTCACGTCTTCCACCATTCGCCGCCCGTCGATCGTCTCGGGCAGCCTCGCTCCCCAAGCCAATGCAGCAACAATCAGCCCAACAAGGAATCGACTCATTTACTTCACCCCTGGCGTAATCAGACTCACACTGCAGCAGGCCGTATCGCCGGCATTCTTTGCCGTCGCCTGGTACTTCACCTCAACCTCGATGATCGACTTCAACTGCTCCCAACTCACACTCCCGGCCAACTTCCGTCCGTTCACATAAAGCGTCGGAGTCGAATTGATCCCCAGCTTCTTGGCTCCGGCCAGGTCCTGAGTCACTTCTTTATCAGTCTCTTTATTGTCAAAGCAGCGAGTCAACTGCAAGCTGTCGATGCCGTTTGTTGGAGCCCAACTCATCAACATCCCGCGAAAGGTCTCAGCCCCCAATGCCTTCTGCTGATCAAAGACCCAGTCATGATACTTCCAGTAATTCTCTTCACCCTGCAAAAGCACACAACGTCCGGCAATCGCCGCTGGCCGGGCCCAGGGATGAATCTGCTCTAGCGGAAAGTCATGAATAAAGAGGCGAACCTCTTTGGGGAAGGTCTTGAGCAAATTCGCCCGCAGCACCTTGGCCTGTTCCTGGCAGTACGGACACTGGTAATCGGTATAGACACTGATCACCACAGGAGCCCCAACTGTCCCCATCGAAGGCTGCCCCACATTACGAATCAAGGCAATATCTTTTATAAATGGATTCGCCGAAGTATCTAGCACCTCACCCTTGATGATGGTTTTTCCGTCAGCTGAGATAAGAATCTTCTGTTCGGCAAAGCGTTCCCCAAGCGAAGCCTTCACGGTCATCTCGTCAAAACCAGGCAACATTGAAGAAGGCTGTGTATCGGTCACTTCAAACTTGATATCTGGAGTCCACAGATTCAGATGCCTCAGATAAGCCTCAAGCTTGGCAAAATCCCGCTTCGGCTGCTCCACCTTGACTGGCTTCAATGGCTTCTTCTTACCCTGAGCCATCAGGCCCAGCGAAAGAAAGCAAAGAAAAAGAAAACGCATGACTCCAGTCTAAGGGACTGCGTAAGCCCTATGTCGGAGCATTCCAACTCTCAACCATCAAATCGTCAATGACTCCGAAATGGCCATCTCGTGTCACCAGCGTCAATCCGAGCTCAAGTGCAATTGCTGCTATCCAAATATCGTTCTCTGGGATTGGACGGCTTTTTCGTTTCAACTGGTTTTTGACGTTGCCATATTACCGAGCCTCTGCGGTATCGACCAACAGAATACTTCGGCCCTCGACAAATTGCTCAATGCGAAGTGCGTTCTCGGCGGGACGCCCCGACTTTGCTGCGCCAAAATGTAGTTCCCCAATAGCAACTACTGGAACGAAGACTTCAGTTGCCTCATGCAATTCGGCCTGCACATGCGTATCGCCTTCCAGAATGGCGATTACTATATTCGTATCGAGTAAATACCTACCACTGGCCAAGGTCGATCTGCCCACAATCCCTATCGATTGCTTCCCGCATTTCTTGGGCTGAGACCGGATCCAGTCTTCCCTGGAATGCGGCCAAATCAGATCCTTTTTCTCCGATTGGTGCCTTAGCTCTCAACTCGGATACAAAGCGCAGAACCAGTTCTTGTTTCGAGTGCGGCAATTGGCTAATTTGCTCGGCAATTTCCTGTTGCAGGCTCATCGTCTGTAAGATCCTTTCACTCTCAGAATACACCCCCAAAGTAGTATAGGGCGGCAAGCTCAACCCGCCAAGAGCGACAACTACATCAGTTTGCCCGCGTAAAATCTACAAGCGCGACTCCTCATCGACAGCGATACTTGAGGCTGCTCGATCCCAAGAATTTCTGCTGCTTGGGTCTGACTAAGCTCAGTCCTGAATTCCTGCTGGTGATCCAAGACCCGGTCAAGATAATTCGGGCCCAGCGCAAGAAAGCAAAGAAAAGAAAACGCTTGTCTCCAGTCTAAGGGACTGCGCTGCCTATGCCAAAATAGAGGCGTGGCAAACTATCTAACAGTCATCCACGAAGACCCGGAAGGTGGCTTCTGGGCCGAAGTCCCAGCCCTCCCCGGCTGCTACTCTCAAGCTGATTCCATTGACGAACTAAAAGTGAATCTCCGCGAAGCAATTTCGGGAGTCCTGGCAGTACTTCAAGAACAAGGCGGCAAACCCGAATCCAATATCCAAATATTGGATATCGCCGTTTGAGAGCGATCACTGGCCCGGATTTGTGTCGCCTACTGGAAGCCGAAGGTTGGACGCTAAGGCGAATCTCGGGCAGTCACCACATCTATTCAAAACAAGGTGAGCGAAAAATCCTTTCCATCCCCGTCCACGGCAATCGCTACTTACGTCCGGGCTTGGCCAACCAGATTGCTCGAGATGCAAAGATCGAATGGTAGCCTCAAGCTTTCCGCCCTCTGTTCAACCCACCAGAACCGACAACTCTCCGTGCTCTCTCTTGGCCGGTTTCACAACAATCTGAATATCCTGACCAAGTGCCGTCAACAACTCCATTAGCCTGCCCACTGAAAAGCTACCAGCGCGATTCTTCATCAACAGCGATACTTGAGGCTGCTTGATCCCGAGAAGTTCTGCTGCTTGCGTCTGAGTAAGCCCTCGCTCACGAATCAGACGGAAAATCTCCAGCGTTAGCCGGGCCTTCATCAATTCCTGTTCTGGGTTCTCAAATCCAATATCTGCGAAAACATTGCCGCTACCTACGGTCACTTCAATAGCAGCACGCTCTGTGGACTTTGGCATAACCCCCGCCTACAGCACCGGCCCAATCCGCCACGGCACAAACTCCTTATGCCCCAGCACTTCCGCCTTCGTCTTTTCACCCGAAGCCGTCCTCAAACACAAATCGAAAATCTCCTTACCCACCTGCTCCACGCTCGCATCCCCATCCACAATCCGTCCCGCATTGACATCCATGTTGTCCACCATGCGCTTATACATATTCGAGTTAGTAGCAATGTTGACCACTGGAATATTCGGGAATCCAATCGCACTCCCGCGTCCTGTAGTAAACGCAATCAAATTACAACCACCAGCCGCCAGCCCAGTCAGCGACACCGGATCATAACCAGGTGTATTCATAAACACAAAACCCGGTGATTTCACCGTCTCGGCATAATCCACCGCATCCATCATTGGGCTCGTACCAGCCTTCGCCGCAGCCCCCAAACTCTTTTCCAAAATATTCGACAACCCACCCTCTTTATTGCCCGGGCTCGGGTTATCGTCAAAGCTCCCGCCAAACTGCCGCAGATACTTCTTGTACCCCTCAATAAATCCCAAAAACTTCTCTGCCACTTCGCGATTCCGAGCCCGCTTCACCAGCAGATGCTCCGCGCCAAAACACTCGGTGGTCTCTGCCAGCACCGCGCTAGCCCCAATCGCCGCCAGCATATCGCTACAAACACCCAACGCCGGATTCGCCGAAATACCGCTGAAGCTATCGCTACCACCACAATTCAACCCAAGCTGAATTTTCGACGCCGGTACAGTAACGCGTCTCTGCGAAGTCATCTCTTCCATATACTCTTTGATCCGAGTCCGAGCCGCCTCCACCGTCCCACGGGTCCCGCCACTCGATTGCAACGTCAACCCATGCAACCGCTTCGACCGTGGTGCATTTGGTCCCAGATAGTGATCAATCTGGTTCACCTCACAACCCAAACCAATAATCAGTGCAGCCCCGATATTCGGATGATTCAGCACCCCGGCCAGCGTCCTCTTCAACTGATCCGTATCTGGCCCAATCGCATGTCCACACCCCTCACCATGGGGGAAGGCCACCACCCCATCCACATTCGGCAAAATGCTCCCAGCCTCAAAGCTCTCTGCGATCCAATCGACGGTGTAAGCAGCACAATTGGAAGCCGCAACCACAGCCACGTAATTGCGAGTCCCCACGCGTCCGTCCTCACGCAAGAAGCCCTCAAAAGTCGGCATATTCGCAGGCGCAGGAGGATAGGCAATCTCGCCTGTCGGAAACTCAAGCGCCAAATCATGGTCTTCAAACGCCAGGTTGTGCACATGGATATGCCGCCCCTGCTCGATCGCCATCCGAGTCTTACCGATCACTTGCCCATAGCGACGAACACTCTCGCCAGCCCAAATCGCCTTTAAACAAACCTTATGCCCAGCCGGCACGCTATCGAGAACCATCACAGAGATCCCGGCGACAACAATCGTCGCCCCAGGACTTAGCGGCACGCGCGCAATCGCGACGTTGTCTGTCTCATGAAGGCGAATCGCAGAGTTTTCTGCGGTCGGTAATTTAGCAATATCTAGAAGACCCATGGTGAAACCACTGATTATACTTGAGGGGTGCCTCGCAT
>JBKJUN010001002.1:0-6595 GCA_046590555.1 Bryobacter sp.
AGAGCGCAGATCTCGTCGATGGCGAATGATTCGCTGGCGCCGATTGGAGCGCTGCTGGCGATTATGGGTGCAGGCGGGGCGTTTAAGCAAGTGATCGTGGATTCGGGAGTGGGGCCGTATGCGGGGCAGTTGCTGGCTTCGTCGGCCATTCCGCCGATCCTGGTGGCTTATTTTGTGGCGACGGCGCTAAGGGTGGCGCAGGGGTCGGCTACGGTTGCGATCATTACGGCGGCAGGAATTGTTGCGCCGCTGGTGAAGGATATCCCGGGACAATCGCCGGAGCTGCTTGTGCTGGCGCTATGCGCGGGTGGGACGATTTTGTCGCATGTGAATGATGCGGGGTTTTGGCTGGTGAACCAGTATTTGGGGATGACGGTGCCGGAGACGTTGCGGACGTGGACGGTGATGAAGGTTGTGACGTCGGTGGTGGGGATTGCAATTATTCTGGCGGTGGATAGGTTGCGGTGAGATTGGTGGACAATGGTGGAGATGGCAAAGCCGACTTCGCTTGAGATCCAAAACTATAAATGCTTTAGCTCGCTGAGGCTGGAGACGGTTGGCGATGTCAATCTGATCGCTGGCAAGAATAACGTTGGGAAAACCACTCTACTTGAAGCAGTAGCTCTAGCGGCCAGTGGGGGGAACCCAACTGAGTTGTTCCGGATTCTTGATCGGCGCGAACGACCGAGTGGTGAAGCGGCACTTGTGCAATGCATGATAGATCAATTTCCAGCCTTACCCTGCTTTCTCGGATTTGACGAATTTGGATTGGAAGGGGTAAAAATCGACCTTCCAGCGAATGGGCCAAAGGATAACTTGAAGGGGCTATGGTCGGAATTTCGTCGCGATGCACATTCAAAACTAATTCCCAGTTTTGCAATCCATTGCGGACCCCGAGCTTTTGCTTTTGATCTGACTCTAGAAACCCGCCAGGCAGCTTATGCGGGCGTTTTCGATACAGATCCAAGGGTTGCAGGAACGATGCGAACGTATAGAAGCAATTTTGAACTTCGCTCGAATCCGAATTTGATTCGAAAGCTTTGGGATGAGACTGAAGCGAGGCCAGCCGAAGAAGTCTTGATTCAAGCGATGAGGGTAATAGAGCCCAAAATCCAGCGAATCACTCTGCCTTCGGTTCCGGAAACTCCTACGCCAAGGCTGCGGTTGGGTGACAGTTCTGAACTAGCGCCGATAACGAGATTTGGTGATGGACTGACTCGGCTTTTCGAAATTGGGTTGTCGCTTGTGAATGCCAAAGGCGGATTTTTGCTTTTGGATGAGATCGAGGATGGTCTTCATCATTCCGTGTTCCCCAAGCTATGGGAATTCTTGCTTCGGTCCTCCAAAGATTTGGACGTAACCATATTTGCAACCACTCATAGCTACGACGCGGCAGTTTCATTTTCGCGCGCTGCTGTGGATGACAAGAATTCATTAGGTGTGCTCACCCGACTAGATCAACGCAAGTCTGGTATCGTGCCAGTTCAGTTCACGGAGAGAGAAGCCTTTCTTGCAACTGAAGAAGGCCTTGAAGTCAGATGAGTTCAAACTTCCTCGTGAGCGGAGGAACTGCGGAATGGCATCTGATCGTTCACTTGTTTCCTGCCTCGCAGCCGAAATTGAAGTATCCAAAAGGTAATTCGATTGCGGCCCTGTCCGACGATACTGTGCGCGAACGGCTCTCATTTGCAATCAAATCCAAACCGGAGCGAGTATGCGTTTTGTTTGATGCCGAACAAAGAGAGGCTCAAAGAAGTTGGAGATTTGTTCGCGAGGTTTTGATAGAGGCAGGCTATATTGAGCTACCGGAAGAAATGCCCGAATCAGGCTTAATCTGTGAAGCCGAAGGTAGACCTCGTGTTGGGGTTTGGATTATGCCGGATAATTTGTCGAGGGGCATGATCGAAGACTTCTACTTGCAGGCAATCCCTAGTGATGACCGTGAGCGAATCCGGTCTGAACAATTCATCGAATCGATCCCGTCAGAGGAACGGCTGTTTGGTGCCAAGAGGTCAAAGGCGGTTTATGGGGTTTGGCTCTCTATCCAAAAAGAGCGTGCAAGTCCTGCACAGGCAATCAGCAGGAATCTGGTCTCGCGTGAGTCTGGCCAATTACCTCTTTTCGTCTCGTGGCTCCGGCAGCTATTTGCTGAAGAGCTGGCCTAACTTCGATCTCTGTTTCTGTGTCTCAAAGACTCTGTGGCTGTGGCAATTTGACTCAATGTAAACTGATGAATTGGAACCAGTGATCAAGACACGGATGCTGAAGCAGAGGGCGTGCAATGAAAAGAACGAGAAGGGCAAGATTTGTGCGGGTCACCTAAAGCGGTGGTTCACCTTTAGTTGGGATATTGCGGACCGGTTTGGGGCTGGTGCGGAGCTTTACCGCTGTGAAAAATGTAAAGCTATTTATCTGCCTAATCCGGAAGAGACACCGAGGACGGCGACGCTGGCTTGGTAGGGATTGAAAATCGTGCTAAATTAATGGATTCTTTCAGTTTGCCGATAGACTGCGTAATGCGCAGCTAAAGGCTGTGGTTCCGCAGGGCGCTTCTCATTAGATAGACCGCATCGGATTCGGGTGGGTGGGTTTTGCTAGATCCTCCTCCGATGCGGTCCGCCCTCGGTTACCACTGGGGCAACAATCGGTGCGCCTGCTGCGAGTAGCGTAACGGTTCCCGCCATCTTGCTGGACAAAGGCCCGCGTCCTAATTCAACCCTTCATCCAACAGCTACCTGCATTGCCGGTACTCCGACTGTAGAAAAACCAAACTGCAGAGAACACAATATAGAAAGATCCGCGAAACGGAGACTTCGTTTCAAAGTTTTTGGCCTGAGCCTCATATTTTAATGAGCATCTTTAGGGCCATGTAAATATCTGTTTACAACTGATTGAAGACATAAAAATCCCCTCTGGTGCAACCGTATAACGGATGAGTGAGCGGTTCGTAAATACTGATCCCGACTCCCGCAAGCACGCAAGTCTTTTGGACCCGCTCGCTTTACCGCCTGCCAGTTGCATCAGAGGGCAGGTTTTAAAGGTACTCCATCAATTCACTAGCTAAGATAGCAAATCTAGGGCCACCGTTGCACAAAAAGATTCTACTGAAAACAATAGGCTTTGTGATGGGTTTGGTTCATAGGCGAGGCAAACTGGACACGGATGTGTAGCGCTATGACACACTGAAAGAAGAATGCAGTGGCTCCTGATTTTGTTTGCGTGTGGGACGGTGTTGGGGCAGACGGCTATCGAAGAAAACTTCAAACCGTACACAGAGGTGCCGCGGCTTTTGCTGCGGCCTTCGCGTTTACGGCTGTTGACGCGGGAGCGGGAACGGCAGACGATTCGCTTCCAGCAATTTGATACGTATGTAACAAATGGCGCGGCGATGCCCGAGGCAGGCTTTGCGCTGGCGCTGGCTAGCCGGGTTAGTGGCAACCCGGTGCATTGCAATAACGCTTATGCGTGGCTGGTGAAATCCAAGCTGGGAGATTTGCGGCAGGAAGCGCTGGTGTATGACTGGTGCGCGTCGTCGCTTGCCGAGGGGCAAATTAAGGCGCTGGGTGAGAAGCTGAGGAAGTCGGTGCCGGCGATTACGGATTTTCGGTCGCTGCGGGATCGTGTTTTTGTGGCGCTGGCGATTGCCGATCTAGATTCAGCATTGTCGGAGCGGACGTTGAGGGAGACGGTGCTGCACTGGCGGGCTAAGGTAGCGCCGGGGCTCAAGCAGGCGATGCCGGTGAAGCCGGATCAGTTGTATCCGTTGCTGGAGTTATTGCATGTGGTACGGGATAACCTGGAGATCGACTTGCGGCAGGATTCCCCGCAGTACTTTATCGATCTGCCGCTGACGCAGATGCTAGGGTATTATCCGGCACCTTATCCTGGGCCGGACAATGAGTTTCGAGTGGCCTTTTTCATTGGCGATGGTGAGCCGGATTTGACGCTGGCGACGATGTTGCGATCGGCTGAGTTGTCGCTGGTGTCGCTGGACAACAATGCGGAACTGGCGCAGTCGCTGCAGGGTTGGTTGATGCAGGATCGCTATCTGCTGCGGTCGGCTTTGGGGATCCCTTATGAGTTTCTGTGGGCGAATCCTTATCAGCCGGGTTTGACCTATCACCACTTGCCGAATTCTTATCACGATAAGCGCAAGGGCATGCTTTTCATTCGCAGTCATTGGGAAGAAGAAGCAAGATTTCTTTGTTATTACGAAGGCAAAATACAGCTTTTTGAAGATGGAAAGCGCAAAGTGTTAAAGGTTTCGCCGGCGACGCCGCCGGTGGAGATGGGCGGCGCGACGATTCTGGTGGGTGGGAAGGATTTGCTGAAGCCGATCCAGTTTGAATTGACTGGTACGGATCGAGAGGCGTGGTATCTGATTGGGCTTCGTCCAAATGCCATCTACGACATTGAGATCGACGACCATGAGCTGGAAGAGGCGCGGACGGATTCGGGTGGGATTCTGTCGCTGGAGTTTATCAAGAGTCTGAAGGCGGGAGTGAGGGTGTCACTGTCGCCCTTTTTGAAAGGATCTGAATAGCTATCGTTTAGGATGACAATCATGCGACGTTTCGTTTTGTTCGTTTTTGCAGTGAGTGCCTTTGGGCAGCAGTGTGTAATTCCGGGGGATGTCCCTTCGACCCGTCCGAGTCGTGTCGATTACAAGAATAAAGATATTGCGGTGGATTACTATGGCCTCTCGCTGAGTTGGTCACCACAGTTTTGTAATTCACCGGCTGGACAGAATCCTCGCAATCGTTGGCAGTGTTCGGACAACCAGTTTGGGTTTGTGGTGCATGGGCTATGGCCGCAGTCGGCCAAGGCAGGGCGCAGTGATGAGCATCCGCGGAATTGTAAGGCTCCTGAGATTTTGCCTGCCAAGACGATCAAGCCGCACCTTTGCACGATGCCCGGGGCACAGTTGATTCAGGATGAGTGGGTGAAGCACGGTACTTGCGCGTGGCCCAATGCGGTTGCATATCTCGATCAGGTAGAGGCTCTGTACAAGAACCTGGTGTTGCCTGATTTGAAGGGTGGGATGACGCGGGCCGGAACAATTCGCCGGGTGGTGGTTGAAGCGAACAAGTTAAAGGGCCTGAAGGCTGAGCACACGCAGGTGCGGGTGGTCTCGGGCAACCGATTTTCAGAGCTGATGGTTTGTTATGACAAGAAGTTCCGATTTACGGCTTGCGCAGACCCGGGCACTCCGGATGATGTCGAAGTTCGCGTGGCAGCCAAGCGCTAGACGAAGGTCTTGAATTCCATCACGTCGCCGTCGGCGACTACGTACTCTTTGCCTTCGGTGCGGAGCTTGCCTACTTCGCGGGCCTTGGCGAAGCTGCCCAGGGCGACCAGTTCGTCATAGCCAATCGTATCGGCGGAGATGAAGCTCTTTTCGAAGTCGGAGTGGATGACGCCAGCGGCTTGGGGTGCCTTCCAGCCGGCGTGGATCGTCCAGGCGCGGGTTTCTTTGACGCCTGTTGTCAGATAGGTGCGGAGGCCGAGCAAATGATAAGCTTCGCGGATCAGGTTGCCGACGCCACTTTCGGTGACGCCCAAGCCTTCGAGGTATTCAGCGGCTTCTTCGGCGGCCAGCATGACGACTTCGGCTTCGATTTCGGCTGAGACTACGACGGCACTGGTGTCGTGATGGGTTGCGACATAGGCTCGGACTTTGCCGACAAAGGGGTTGGCTTCCGGGTCGGCCAGATCGCCTTCGGCGACGTTGCAAGCGTAAATCGTTGGCTTGTTGGTGAGCAGGAAGAGGGGCTTGGCGAGGGCCTTTTCTTCAGGTGACATGTCGAGGGTGACGGCGTATTTGCCGTCAGAGAGATGGGGCTCCAGACGGGCGATCAGCTCGATTGTGGCGGCGGCTTTCTTGTCGCCGCTGCGAGCCAGCTTCACGAGTTTGGCTTTTTGCTTTTCGATACTGTCCATGTCGGCGAGCAGCAACTCGGTGTTGACGATCTCGATGTCGCGGACGGGGTCGACCGTATCCATGACGTGTTCGATGTTGGAGTTCTCGAAACAGCGGACGACTTGAACGATGGCGTCAACTTCGCGGATGTGGGCGAGGAATTGATTGCCGAGGCCTTCTCCTTTACTCGCGCCTGCGACGAGGCCTGCGATGTCGACGAACTGGAAGACGGCGGGGATCAGCTTTTCTGAACCGGAGAGCTTGCTGAGGACGGCGAGACGTTCATCGGGAACGGTCACCATGCCTTCGTTGGGCTCGATGGTACAGAAGCGATAGTTCGCCGCCATCGCCTTGCGCGACTTGGTCAATGCGTTAAAGAGCGTGCTCTTACCTACGTTGGGCAACCCAACAATTCCTGCTTGCAACATGTGAGGGAAGTTCCAGTTTAGCGTCCCCAGCCGGGAAAGGGAGAACTCATTGTAGATTATGGATTGATGCTTCTACGTTTTGCTCCGCTTGTGATACTGCCGATGCTGGCCCTGGGGCAGTTTGCAACTCAGCCTGTGATTGTGGCTCGTGGTGTTCTGAATGCCGCCAGTCTGGCTCCACCTGGGTTGCCTAATGCCGGGATTGCGCGCGGTAGTGTATTCACAGTTTTTGGTTCAAACATTGGTC
>JBKJUN010000445.1:0-7318 GCA_046590555.1 Bryobacter sp.
TGAACTGGCACTGCAACAGGAGGAGTGCGATGCTTGTAGCGCCATCGTTGAACTCGCCTGTCAGGGACGACTCGTTCTGGTCGTGCCAGCTTTTTCGCTGGCAGAGCCACACGTCGCAATTGCTGGCAAAGAGAAGGCTCGAAATCAACTGCGCAGGGATTTGGATGCGCAGGTGCGCGATCTGGCGAGATCCAGACCACACCACACAATACAAACCGACTTCGCTGCTTTCGCCGCGGTTCTGGCTGACAGTGCGCAATTCGAGAGAGATGGTGTTCGGGATTCTGTTTCAGACCTCGTGCAACGTGCCGAAGTCATTGCACTGGACGCTGTAATTCTGAAATCGGCCCTCGAGATTCAGGCCGAGTTCGCGATGTCAGGTCAGGATTCAATTGTTCTGGCATCCGTGCTCGCCCATCTGCATGCTCGTCGTCCCGCGCAAAGCTGCTTCCTAAATCGAAACACCAGAGATTTCGACGACCCCGACATACGCAAAAAGCTGGACGATCAAGGTTGCAAATTCTTCGGGAAATTTGGGCAGGCTCTGAGCTATATCAATGCCCAGATTGGCTGAAGCTGGGGTAAAAAAGTCCGAGACGACGGGAACCAGTGCGGGCGCGGACCATGGCTCAAATCCTCTTTTCGCGGACTGTCGGCAACCCGGAACTTGTTCCCAAACTCCGTTCGAGGAGGCAACAACCTCGCGCGGCCAGTTACGCTTCTCACCTAGGGACTTCTGGCTCTCCAACTGACGGATGGCGCGTAATCCAGAAGGAATCCGGGAAGGCTGTTATGCCCCAACCATAACCTGTTTGCGATCACAAAGTATTTCTGGCGCAGAGCAGGGCTAATGCGAAGTAGAATCGATGAAGTAGTTTTGGGGGTGCCGAAGCTGAAGTGATTGAATCGCCAAGCACCAGTCTCGTTATGTTTAACCATCAGGGTGGGGTAGGTAAATGAAATTAACTCTTAGTTCTGTCGTGTCAACTTTTGGCGCCAAAGCCAGAGAAAAGCTGTCCAACCCCAGTGTCAAAGGTCAACCTGAGGACCAGCTACGCGCCCCGTTTGAGCAGTTACTGAGTGATATCGCCGAAATTTCAGGAATGGCTAAATCTGTTGTCGCCGCCATCGGCGAATCTTCGGTGGCCGATCTAAAAACCCGACCGGATTATGCAGTGACTGTGCGTGGTGCCTTGGTAGGTTTTGTTGAACTGAAAGCCCCAGGCAAAGGTGCAGACCCCAGAAAGTTCCGCGATGCACACGACAAAGCGCAATGGGAGCGACTTCGTTCCCTGCCGAATCTTATATATACGGACGGTAACGGGTTCAGCCTAGGGCGAAACGGCCAGTTAAGTGGCTCTATCATACGCTTTTCGGGTGACATCTAATCGTCCGGCGATGAACTAGAATCCCCGCCAGGGTTGCTCGGTCTGTTTGAGGACTTCTTGCGCTGGGAGCCTTTGCCGCCCCGCAATGTCAAAGACATGGCAGAAACCACGGCGCGATTGTGCCGGTTGCTTCGCGATGAAGTCACAGAACAGCTTGCGCTCAAGAGTGAAGCGCTGACCAGCTTGGCAGAGGACTGGCGGAAACTGCTCTTTCCCGAAGCCACAGATGAGCGATTCGCCGATGGATATGCCCAGGCTGTTACCTTTGGCATGCTTATGGCGCGAGCGAAAGGCATCTCGCTTGCTACTGGGCTCCAACAGGTGGCCAAGGAACTTAGCCAAACCAGCTCGCTTATCGGCGCAGCACTGCGACTTCTCACCGACAATGCCGAAAATCAGGCCACGCTAAAAACCTCCCTGGGCACTTTGACCCGCGTATTGGATGCGGTCAACTGGTCGAAACTAAGCAAGGACCGCGCCGATGCATGGCTTTATTTTTACGAAGACTTCCTAGCCGTCTACGACAACGAGTTGCGCAAGCAGACCGGCTCATATTACACGCCGCCCGAAGTGGTGAGCGCCATGGTGGCGCTTGTGGATGAAGCACTGAAAACCACCAGATTCAACTTGCACGGGGGAATTGCTTCATCCGCCGTGACGCTTGCCGACCCTGCGACGGGCACCGGCACGTTCCTCCTTGGAATCCTGAGAAAAATCGCGCAGACAATTTCGCAGGATGAAGGCGAGGGGGCGGTCAAGGGAGCCATCAACTCCGCCGTAAAGAGGCTTATCGCCTTTGAAATGCAACTCGGCCCTTTCGCCGTCGCGCAGTTGCGCATCCTGGCGGAGATCGTTGATCTTGCTGGTGGGCCGCCAAAAGACTCCGTGAGGATGTTCGTTACGAATACACTCGGAAATCCAGACGACGATGAGGGATGGATTCCCGGCATTTTGGCGCCAATCGCAAAATCGAGGAAAGAAGCGAACAAGATCAAACGGGAAGAGCCCATCACCGTCGTTATCGGCAACCCGCCCTATAAAGAAAAATCAAAAGGTCTCGGCGGATGGATCGAGGGGGACACCAAGAAGACAGCGGCCGCCTCACCGCTAGCCGATTGGATGCCGCCGCGGGAGTGGGGCATCGGAGTTCATAGTAAACATTTACGCAATTTGTACATTTACTTCTGGCGTTGGGCGACGTGGAAAGTTTATGACCAAGGCCCCGGAAGCAAAACGGGCATCGTCTGCTACATCACCGTATCCGGCTTTTTGAGTGGTCCAGGTTTTCAGAAGATGCGAGACTACCTGCGCCGAACCTGCGATGACATTTGGGTGATCGATTGCTCGCCCGAAGGGCACCAGCCGAAAGTGAACACTAGGATTTTTCAGGGCGTTCAGCAGCAGGTATGCATCGTTCTCGCCTCACGCTCGGCCCAAAACGAACCTAATGTTCCGGCAAAGGTTCGGTTTCAAGCCCTGCCTGGCGGTCACCGGGAAGCCAAGTTTGAGGCCTTGCAATCCATAAGTTTAAGCAGCGCTGGTTGGGTGGAGTGTCCGTCACAGTGGCGCGCACCATTTCTTCCGGCTTCTCAAGGCGCTTGGGCAACCTTTCCGAGTCTTGAAGACTTGTTCGTTTACAACGGTTCCGGAGTTATGCCCGGTCGGACCTGGATAATTGCGCCCGACGTCGAATCTCTTCAACGCCGATGGAACAAACTTGTGAATAGCGCAGGTGACGAGAAGGAAGTTCACTTTCATCCCCACCTGCGGAATGGCTTACCGGGCGACAAGCACAGCAAGCGCGTTGTTGCGCAACCACTAGCCGGATACGAGCCCAATATGCAACCGGTTGCAGACGAGAAGGGCCAATGCCTACCACCTATCCCCTACGGTTTTCGTTCTTTTGATCGCCAGTGGATCATTCCGGACAGCCGCCTAATCAACCATCCGAATCCTGAGTTATGGGCGGTCCGCTCATCCGATCAGATTTACTTAACCGCACTGGCGCGAGAGTCCCCTTCTTCAGGACCCGTTTTGACATTTACCGGGCTTGTGCCGGACCTTGACCACTACAACGGCAGAGGCGGTCGTGCATTTCCCCTGTGGAGAGATGCAACGGCAACCATTCCCAATGTGCCGCCCAATCTACTTCGTTCACTGTCGGAAATCTGCGGGCGGGCGGTAACTCCGGAAGACTTAATTGCTTACATTGCCGCTGTGACCGCGCATCCGGCCTTCACGAATCGGTTTCAGAACGACCTTTCAAGTCCAGGAATTCGCGTTCCCCTCACGAAAAGCCCTGAAATGTATCACGAAGCAGTCCGCACTGGGCGAACCGTTATCTGGCTGCATACTTTCGGCGAACGCATGGCGGACCCGAAAGAGGGTCGGCCCGCTCAGCCGCCTCGATTGCCGCCCGACAGAATGCCCCGCATTCCTTTGGCAGGTGCGATTCCCCAAGAACCGGAATCCATGCCTAACACAATGACCTACGATGCAGACAAGAAACGGCTCCTGATCGGAAGGGGATATGTGGAGCGCGTTGAGCCGAGTGTCTGGTACTACGAGGTTTCAGGAAAGCAAGTCCTTCTTCAGTGGTTCAGCTACAGGAAGCAGAACCGGGAACGCCCGATCATCGGTGACCGTAGAAAACCATCGCCACTCTGTGACATTCAGCCCGATCATTGGCTCGCGGAGTACACCACAGAACTGCTCAACCTCCTCAATGTCCTAGGAATGCTCGTTGAACTTGAACCTTTGCAAAGTGATCTTTTGGAAAAGCTTTGCGGAGGGCCAATGATTTCGGCAGAAGATTTGCGCGTTTCTGGAGCGCTCGTTGTACCCACGCATCCCAAACCCAAAACCCAAAAGTCAACATTGCCTTTGTTTGAAGAGACTGCGGCAGAGCGGACATGAAGTTGACCTCAGTGTTCCTCTGGTTGGGCCGAAGAAGCGTGTAGATTCTCGTGGGTCGTGTAAGCATTTCCCGATGCCGGAACCGAGTGTAGCTGTCGGGTGAGTACTGCACGGATTTGGAAGGCAACAAGCTCGGATTCGCAGGAATCAACCAAGCCTCAGCGCAGGTTCGAACAAAAAGCGTTAGCTTCCGGATCGTCGGCTATCCGGAAAGCCACGAATCAGACGGCGCAGAAATCGGCCAACTTCCAAATAGCCCCTAGCCCACAACCTGATATCGAAAGCTCTACGCCGCCCAACTTTCACGTGTGATCTGCCTTTGCGACGATCTATCGAAATCTTCCTAGAGATCGACCGAATAAACTAAGACAGGAATCATCATAGTAAGCCGCGACTCCCTTCACGAACTCGTCGATTCTCTCCCAGAAGAGGAGGTCGCCATTGCTCAGAAAGCTTCCTGACAATCATCTCGAAACAACCCATTGGACCGGAATTTGCCGAATCCATCCGCCGCGGTCTTGCCCAGGCCGAAGTAGGCGACACTTTTGTGTGCCGCGATTACGCGGAGATGGTCGAGAAACTGCTCGATTAATTCCAAGCATTGCTTTTCTCTTTTACGACAGAAGCTCGGAACCTTTGTGCAGCCTTGAAGTACTTACCAGGTTCCGCGAGTCCCACCTTTCGAGAAGCCTTTCAGGCGCGATCACAACGATTTTCTAACTAGATATCCCACTCCCTCAACAACTTAGCTCCACCCCCTGTTCGAAACCGCCAACCCGTCTGGTAGCTTTTGAATCGGCAGGAGCCTCGTGTTCCTCCGTTTTTTTCACAAACAAGGACTCTCGATCACCATGCCTACTGACGCTCAAATCAACGCCAATCGCGCCAACGCGCAGAAATCTACCGGCCCCAAATCCAATGCCACCAGGCACGGCCTCCAGGCCGACTCCACCACCATCATCAAATCGAATCCAAACAAACGAAGCCAAAATAATGCCCTCAAGGCAAAACTCCGCCATCAGCTCTTCCCCGAGGGCGAACTCGAACTCCACGCAGAACGCGTCCCCATCGCCGAAATGCGACGAACAAATCGAACCCAAACCTACTTTTCTCCCATCCCCACCAGAATCGTAATATACTCTATAGAGAACTATAGATTATGTTAGCTGGACACCTCGACCACCTCGAAGCCGAGTCAATTCACATCCTACGCGAAGTAGCCGCAAGCTTCGCCCGCCCTGTCATCCTTTACTCCGTCGGAAAAGACTCCTCCGTCTTGGTCCATCTCGCCCGTAAAGCCTTCTTTCCAGGCAAGATACCTTTTCCCCTCGTACACATTGACACCACCTACGAATACCCCGAACTGATCGAATTCCGCGACTGGTTCGTCAAAGAAATCGAAGCCAATCTCATCGTCCACGTCAACGACGAAGCCGTCGCCGCCGGCACCAACCCCTACGCCCTCGGCACCGCCAAGTGCTGCAGCCTCCTCCGCACCCGCGCCCTCGTCGAAGGCCTCCAGAAACTCGGTGCCGACGCCGCCATCGGCGGAGCCCGTCGCGACGAAGAAAAATCCCGCGCCAAAGAACGCGTATTCTCCTTCCGCAACCAGTTCGGCCAATGGGACCCCAAAGACCAGCGCCCCGAACTCTGGAACCTCTACAACCCCAAAGTCGACCCCGGCGAAAGCATGCGCGTATTCCCCCTCTCCAACTGGACCGAATTCGACATCTGGAAATACCTCGAGCGTGAGCACATTCCGATCGTCCCTCTCTACTACGCCGCACCGCGAGAAGTCTACGTGCGCGGCAACACACTGATCCCCGTCAAGGCCAACGTCCGCGCCCTCCCCGGCGAGACTCCGCAAATCCGCACCTGCCGGATGCGCTCCCTCGGCTGCACTCCCTGCTCCGGTGCCATCGAATCCGAAGCCGACACCATCCCCAAAATCATTGAAGAACTCTTCAGCTTCCGCCGAAGCGAACGAGAGAACCGGGTCATCGACCACGACCAGGAAGGCTCCATGGAAATCAAAAAGCGCGAGGGCTATTTCTAAATGCAAACCACCCTACGCTTCTCCACCGCCGGCAGCGTTGACGACGGCAAAAGCACTCTCATCGGCCGTCTCCTCTTCGACACCAAAGGTGCCTACGAAGACCAGATCGAAGCCGTCAAGAAGAGCAAGGTCAACCGCAGCGGCCGCGAAATCGACTTCTCCCTCCTCACCGACGGCCTCAACGCAGAACGCGAGCAAGGCATCACCATCGACGTCGCATACCGCTTCTTCGCCACTGCCACCCGCAAGTTCCGCATCGCCGATACCCCCGGCCACGAACAATACACCCGCAACATGGCCACCGGCGCATCCACCTCTGACGCCGCCATCATCCTCGTCGACGCCATCAAAGGCGTCAGTCGCCAGACCCTCCGTCACGCCACCATCTCGCACCTCCTTGGCATCGAGCACCTCATCTTCGCGATCAACAAAATGGACGCCATGGGCTGGAGCGAAGAAGTCTTCTCGAAGATCAAAACAACCCTCGAAGAACACGCAAAACGCTGGCCCGGCGCGAAGCTCCACTACTTGCCCGTTAGCGCCCTCGACGGCAACAACGTAGCCACCCGCAGCGACATCGTCACCTGGTACAACGGCCCCAGCCTCCTGGATCTTTTGGAGAACCTCGAGATCAGCCCCGCCGCAGCCAACTTCCGTTTCCCAGTCCAATTCGTAGTTCGTCCCGGCGTCGGCGTTAGAGTCTTCGCCGGCCGCATCGCCAGCGGCACAGTCAAACCAGGCGACGCGATCGTAGTTCTCCCCAGCGGCCGCCGCGCCACCATCAAAGAGATAGCAACCTTCAACGGCCCACTCACAGAAGCCAGCGAAGGCCAAAGCGTCACGCTAGTCCTCAACGAAGAAGTGGACGTCAGCCGTGGCGACATCATCGCTCTAGAAACCGCCCGTCCCGAACTCAGCCGCCACCTCGAAGCAGCCCTCGTCTGGATGGCTGAAGAAC
>JBKJUN010000081.1:0-2045 GCA_046590555.1 Bryobacter sp.
CAAATATGAAATCTCCCAAGGACAGCATGATGAAAAAAATGGATACTCACCAATCCGAACTCGGCGCACAACTCACCTCGCTCGAAAACGAACTTCAAGGCGCTGCTCCAAATGCAAAAAAAGTCGCGACTCTTGCAGCGAGTATCCATATGCATCTTAATGCGATGTCAAAGATGCATCTGGGTCAGCCTTCCAGCAAGATGAAGATGTAGGCTCTGCAAATGTCACCCACAACGCTCAAAGGCCTCAGCACGCTCTGCTTCATTGCTGGCTTTGGATCAATAATTGCGTCCATTGCAATCTGGATGTACCTCAAGCAACCTGATCCCGCCCATGCCGAACGTTTTGGCATCTTCATCGGGCTTTGGGCACCGACTTTCTTCATCCTTTCAGACCGCTTTGATCGAATATCAACAGCCAAACCTTGAGCATTCTAAATTCCGCAATACTGGACTTGAATGCCCGCATCCACGTCGCAATTTTCAATCCGCTCATTAGCTAGCGGAGGAACCTCTTTCGAAGACCTGCGCCAGCAGGTCTTCGATGCCTCCTCTTCCATCAACCTGATCCTTCTTAGATGTAATCACAAGTCCCCCACCTTTCCTGCAATTTGCCCCAACTGTGAAGCTCCCTCCACTCAAACTCTCACAATCAAGCGCCCCTTCAACTTTTTCATCTACAGCGACGACGACTCACCCAACGATTCGCTGACCGTGGTCGACACGTACACAATTCCCATCTGCTCCAATTGCCTTCAACAACACAAAACGCAACAGCTTCCATTAAGTCACTTCCTTCCACTCAAGCGAATCCTGTCCGGGTCTGAAGGCTTTGCCGGCCTGGTGGTAATTGCCATTTCAGGGCTCTTCTTTAAAGAAGCACTCAATCACCTGCGACTGTTTCCATTTATACTCGGCTGTTTCCCACTTCTCATTGGCATTGGGCTGATCCGTCCAGTCTGGAGAAAAAGCCAACACATGACAATTCCCCAGCCCACCCCAACTGATCTCGCAGTGGACTTCACCCCAGCACTCTCCCTCGATTACGAGCCCAATTGGCGCGCCTTCCAATTCCGGTCACAACTTTACTCCGCTCATTTTCGACAGGCCAACAGCTCTGAACTATGGGACCCCAAAAGTCACGAAGCGAAGTCTGCTGCCGCACAAAGACGTAAAGCCACAAACCGCTCTTCTTGGATAGTAGGCACAGTTCTCCTCGCCATCCTCGCCGCGTTGATCTGGTACGAAGGCCCCATCTCCTTCTTCACAAGCCTCTTCGACTAGCTCTGGCGAACCACTTCTACGCTGCATTTGGCATGCGTTGCCACGGCCTCAGAAACGCTACCCAAGAGGAATCGATCTAGCCCGCGACAGCCATGTGAGCCAACAAATATGCAGTCTGCATCCCACCGCTCTGCCTCTTCCAGAATGGCGTTCTTGGCCCCAATCGACACAACTGGCATTGCTTCGCTGATGTGCGAACAAGCCCGTGACAAAATTTGGACTGCCCGGGTGGCATGTCCATGCGCTTCCTTTTTTGCTTCGTTGAAGTCTCTGCTATTCGGAGGAAATCCGAAATCACCCGGCTCAAGCATCGTAAGCGTAGGCGGCAGAATTAACTCCACCACGCTCACGACGCGAATTTCAGTCCCGGGCTTCCAAGGCCTTGCAGCAACTGCCTCCATAGCCTTCAGCGCATGATCCGACCCATCTGTCGCCACCATTACGCGGTAGGTCCTCGCGGCTCTGAAGTCGTGCGGTCGAGCCCGGACGATCTGCACAGAACACTTGGCGTGGCGCACAACGGCAGCCGACACACTTCCCATCAGGAAGCGGCTCGCGTTAGAAAGTCTTCGTGCTCCCACAATTATCAGGTCTGGATGATACTCCTCGGCGAAATTGAGAATCTCCTTCTTCGGATCGCCTTCCCGGAAGTAACGCTCGCAGTTCCAGCCTCGCGATGAAAGCGAAAAGACGGCATCGGTCACCGCCTGGTGGGCTTTGGCATTCAAAGCGTCAGCACACAGCGCCTGCGTCCAGCCATGA
>JBKJUN010000127.1:0-1323 GCA_046590555.1 Bryobacter sp.
TTCTTGGCATTTTTGCCGTCTTTCTGCGAACCGACCGCTAGCAATCCCTAGTGAGCCCCTTCAGGCCAGTACTGCAGATCTGCAACTAACTTATAGATAAAAACACTTTTACCCGGATTTGCGTCGCCAGCCACCATATCAAAAGCTCTCCCCTCTGACGCCCAGATTTCCTGTAAAACGCAAAGGGACAGGTCAACTTCAAGCGCAACTTCCAAAAACCCTTACCAAGGCTCCCTTTCCCAAACTGCGCATCGGTAACCCCCGCTTCTTAGATCCGCCAATCTCAAAGGCTTCTCACTACCTTCCGTATTTAAGAAATCGCGAGGCCCTTATAACTCTTCGATGAACAACTCTATCCTGATCATTCCAAACTGCTTCCACCCCGCCTCATTTCCATTTGCTACCCACATCCGTGCGAGCGTGCTTCCCGGACCCATACAAGGATTTAGGCACAGTCCAACAGGAAGGCAGAATCGGCCCCTACGGGCTCATCTTCAAAAACTCGAACATTAAGATTTTGCGAGTCACAACAATTTTTAAAAATCTTTTGCCTCTAACCCGCTGATTCCAAATAAAACCCGCCTGCCCCCAACATTAAGCCCGCCTCCCCGCCTGCTAACTTCTGCTCAGGAGAAGTCACATGCAGGAAGAACTCAACATTGCCAACGATCCATCGACCGTGGTCCAGCCACGCAAGAAAACCATGTTCGCAGCAGCCCTCGCGGCCAACCGCGCGAATGCCAAAAAGTGCACCGGACCAAAATCCTGCGAAAGCAAATTCAGAGCCAGCCTCAAGGTCCCTATGCACCACCTCTACAGCCACAACCCCATCATCAAAACCGAAGATGACGACGTCTTCGAAGGCTTATCAAAACCCTACGAACACCTCGAATACCAGAAACCCTCTTTCGCAAGGCAAGAAGCCCACGAAATCCGCCTCGCCTTATTCTTCCGGCGCATCCTTGACCGCCTCCAATCCATCCGCGACAAAAAATCAGAAACGAAACCAATTTCGCTCGAGACCGCCTAGCCTTCGCTGCCTAAAACAGCGTCTAATATCAACCCTCAACCCACCGCCCGGGACAGTCCAAAACAACGCCGGGCCAGTTCTTTGACATCCAGCTAGATACGTAACACACCACCAAAGCCCAAACTATGCCTCGCGGAAGACCCTCTGCGAGGCATAGGGCCTGCGCGCTTCCCTGCTCAACCAGCAGAACAAGGTCTTCAAATCCAAGCAGTCAACCTCTCACAGCACTATCGTAATAGATGCCCCATGCCAGAACTCCCAGAAGTAGACCCCGTAGTCCGCCGCCTCCGTGA
>JBKJUN010000152.1:0-1553 GCA_046590555.1 Bryobacter sp.
CCCTTAATGTGTAACCCATCCTTCCGGTCTATTCTGTCAACTAACCTCCCGGTTCGCGCCGAGGTGGGCCCGTTAACATTATGAGAATGGTTGAGTCTTAAAGCTTCACTGGGTTAGTTGCCAGCTATCTTGGTAGAATTCAACCAGAAAAGCCAATAGGACAAAGAGTGACGCATCGGGCCTTCCTCGATTCGCGGCCAGGCGGCTCGGCATTTCGCGCACAGGCCTCAAAGAGAAGATGATCCAACCGGGGATCGCTCTCAAAGATATTTAAGCTAAGAGCATAGGGAAACAGGCAATATGACAAAAGACTTTCCAGTAGTTTGTGTGGGCGGATCGGCTGGTGGGCTAGACGCCTATATCCGCTTACTCAAGAACCTCCCTGCCGATACGGGTGGCGCGATTGTCATCGTGAATCATTTAAGGACGGTTGCCACCCTGCTTCACGAAATCCTGCCTCAATATACGCTTATGCCAGTGGAACTGATTACGGAAGAGTTGAGCATCCGGCCCAATCACGTCTTCATCATCCCCGAACAGCGTGATTTGCATGTTGAGGACGGAGAGTTTCGACTGAAGCCGATTTCAAAGCCCAGGGGCTGGCCGGATGTGATCACGGTTTTTCTTCGATCGCTTACGCAGAACTGGGACGGGAAACTGATCGCAGTCATTGTGTCCGGCTTTGATGGCGATGGTGCCGCTGCACTTTGTGGCATTCAAGAAGTAGGGGGCATCACGATTGCGCAGAAGCCCGAAACAGCGGTGGAGCCTGAGATGCCGGAGAGTGCTATCGCGAGCGGGTGTATTGATTTTGTGCTTTCAGCGGAAGATATCGGCCGTGAAATTGGGCGAATCGCGAATGCTGCGAAGGGCAGCAGCAAATAACTGGTGTGTTTAAGACCGTTTCTCCCGAAATCGACCGCTCTGGTGAATTCTATCTCATGCAATGCGGCGCCATTGCTCTAGCCCGGATTTCTTAGAAAGATCCAGCACCTACCCTTCACGTCGGCTTACTGAGTTCGATGACCCACAATCGTAAAGCCCCGGGCGGCGGATACGATCTCGGAATGGCTGCGAGGGAGAATGGCAGATCCGGCGCCTCAATTAGCGGCACAGCCATTAGATCCCGCTCGCGACACATCTCTATCGAGAGCTTTAGGTAGCGGCGAAGCAACAAAAGTGGGGGGAACTGGTTTTTATCAGCCAGCCATTCGAGTACGTCCCGTGCGCACTTGGAACTATTGCAGGCTCGGCAGGCCCATACCAAATTATCGCCGGAGTTGGCACCACCGCGCTTCGTCGGGATGAGATGATCGACGGATAAGAACTCCGTGCCAGCACAGTAGCAACAAGCCTGCGGCAGGACCATCTTCAGTCGCTCATCTTCTGCCAGCGGCCCGATGTTCATAGTTTGCGCGGTGAGCCCGGAGTAAAGCCGCGAGCGAATCATGTATTGCAATCGGCCATACGTTTCGGCCTTTGCCCCGACCGCCGAGTGCGCCATGGCAAGGTTGGCATAGGACCAATGCAGCAACTGTCCAATAGTGGTTATT
>JBKJUN010000223.1:0-3181 GCA_046590555.1 Bryobacter sp.
GAAGACCTTGCCGTATTGGTTGAAGAAGCTGGGGAGCTGGGCCTCAGGTGTAAGGTGTTCGATCTTGCCGAGGGGGCCCATGAGCTTGAGCAGGCCGCTGGAACGGACCAGACTTTCGAGGCCGGACTTTTGGCGGCCTCATGTGGGTCCACCAAAAGTCCGGCCTCGAAAGCCTGGTCCGCGCGAGCGGCCTCCTCAAGCTAATGGGCCCCCTGGGCAAGATCGAACACCTAACGCCCGAGGCCCAACTCCCCAGCTTCTTCAACCAATACGGCAAGGTCTTCTTCGCCGAAGGCCCTCGCAAATACCGCGTAGCAATGCTCGGCGGTTGCATCGCCAATATCTTCTTCGCCAGGCTGCACGAAGCCACCGTCCGCGTCCTCCAGAAGAACGGCTGCGAAGTAGTAGTTCCAGCCGCCCAAGGCTGCTGCGGAGCCCTCCACGCCCACGCAGGCCGTCGCGAAGAAGCACGCGCCCTCGCCCGCAACAACATCGACGCGCTCCTCCAGACAGACTTCGACGCCATCATCTCCAACACCGGCGGCTGCGGCGCAACTCTGAAGGAATACCACGAGATTCTAGAGCACGATCACGCCTATCACGACAAAGCCAAGCGCTTCGTCGCCAAGCTAAAGGACGTAAACGAATTCCTCGCCTCAATCGACCTCAACATGAACATGGGCAAGGTCAACCGGCGAGTGACCTATCAGGATTCCTGCCACCTCTGCCACGGCCAGAAGATCAAGGCAGCCCCGCGCAAGCTCCTCAAATCGATCCCCGGACTCGACTTCGTAGAGATGCCAGCCAGCGACGTCTGCTGCGGCTCCGCCGGCGTCTACAACGTAGTGGAGAACGAGATGGCCGAAGAGATCCTCACATCCAAGATGCGCAACGTAAACTCGGTCAACCCCGAGCAAATCGCCAGCTCCAACCCCGGCTGTATGATCCAGCTAGCCGCCGGCACTAAGCTTCACGGCACAGGAAAACTAAAGTCCAACCCCGAACCCGTCAAACACATCGTAGAACTACTTGACGAGGCTTACCGCAACGCGCGGTAGGCCTCGCCGCTTCCATAACTTCCCCAAACTCCGGTTCCACCACATCAACACGCCCGTCACAAACAACACCACCGGCACCACCCCCAGCACAATCCAAACCACCCGCGACACATCCCCGGCAAATGTCCCAAAGTGCAGCCCATAAATATCACGCTGCAACCGCGCCCCCAGCGGCACATCCTGGTGATAAGTAACCCGCACCACCTCAGCCGTCTGAGGATTCACATAAGCCACATGATCCCCCTGCGTCCGCCAATCCCCGCGTAAAACATGGTGCAGCGAATGCACCTCTGTCGGCTTCGCTGCCAATCGAAACAAAGTCGGCGTCCCACCCGGCACAGCCTTCATCGCAGCCTCCAGCGCCAAATCAAGACTCGCCCATTCCCGCACTGCCGCAACCCTCGGCGTAGCAACCTTCGCGGGCGTCCCAGTCACCTTCTCCAGTAGAGCTTCATATTCTTTCGGGAACGAATAATAAGACCCAGTCACCGCCACCAGCACCAGTAACAAACTCGACACCAGCCCACTCAACTTATGCAGATCATAATTCTGCTTCTTCCACCGCGCCCGAGTCTCATATACAAACCCGTTCCGCCAATACCGCGTGCCCGGCCACCAAACCACAATCCCGCTCAAACTCACCACCGCAAGCGAAAACCCACCCCACCCATTCAGCAACTCCCCAAGATCCCCCATCAGCAAATTCACATGCAGGTCATAAACCCACTGCAAGAACTTTCCCCTGTACCGGTCCTCCCCAAGAATCACCCCCCGATAAGGGTCCACATAAACCTGAATCCGCCCCTCCGTCTTGCTCTGCATCCGAAACGACCAACTCTCCCCAGCCCCCCAATACAAATACACATTTTGCAACGTAGCCTTTGGATAAGCCGCACGAACCGTATCCACCATTCCCTGAAACGAAACCCGCCCCGCCAGCGGCTCCACCTTCACCAGTTGCGGAATCATCATCCGCTCCATCTCTTTCTTGTAAACGATCACGCTCCCCGTTACACACACAAGCATGAAGTACAACCCCAATCCAACACCCAGCCAGAGGTGCACCTGAAACAGCGCCTTTCGCCACCAAACCTTCCGCGGCTCATCGATAAAGTTCATCCCTAGATTTTAGGCGACTAAACCAAATCCCGCCAAATCATCCATAGCGAGTACACACTCAATCCCAGCAGCAACAGAGGCACCACCCGAATCGGTCCTAGCACCGGCGTCAAAGTCCAAGCGCCGACAACAACAACCCACCAACAGAGAAGCCCAATTGAAGAGCTTCACTACCAACAATCCTTGAGTTTCCATACGAGGACCATGCGAGAACCTGCAGCAATTCCCATCCTCCAACCTGCTAAAAGAACCGCTCCTGCCGCCGCAACGTCCCAAACGACCCCAAATTAGCAATCGAGAACGCCATCCGGAACTGATTCTCATTCCGTGTACCAAAGCTAAATCTTCGGTACTGCACCGAGAACCCGCAACAATCCGTGTTGTAAGTCACCTGCGTATTGGCAAACTGCAACACCCCAACCCGGTAGTCGTAGATCGCATTAAACGCCGCATTCCAGCCCCGCCGGTTATCTGCACCCCATCCCAGCAATCCTCGAAACTGGTTGTTCTGCGGCGACAGAACTTTTGATGAATCCACCTGCGTGTGCCCCGCTGAGACAAACCACTGATCCACACGCCCATCCACTGTGAACGAACTATTTGTAACATTGCCGCGCAACGGGTCGTAATCAAGCCGCCACTCTACACCTGCTCCAGGCAACGGCTGCATCCTTACCGAACTAGCCACAGGCGAGTAACTCCGCCGCCCATCCAAAAATGAATACCCGGAAAAATCAACCGTCGACTGGTTCACATTCCGCTGCCCCTCAATCACACTCCCCCCAAAGGTCGGATCAAAATACCGGCGCTGCCAAACCTGCCACGATAACAACTCCTGCGTCGTCCCCCCGCGTTTCAGATACAAGCGGTTTGTGAGACTGACCTCAAGCTCCTTAGTATTGGTCATCAACTCGGTATCGTCAAAACGAATGATCCGCGAAAAGTCATTGATGCCGTCGTTTGCGAAAGTGTTTGAGAAGTCTCCGAAGTGGCTTGGGGGTGGC
>JBKJUN010000689.1:0-2932 GCA_046590555.1 Bryobacter sp.
CTGTCAGAACTCGTGGGCCTGCCAGCGCCGGCGCATCTCGAAGGCCAAAGCTTCGCCCCCATCCTGAACCGTCCCAAGCGTCGCTGGAAGAAGGCCGCCTTTACACATTTCCAGACGGCACAAACACGCGGCAATGGAATCCGCACCCCCAATTATCACTACATGGAGTGGCGTTCTCCTTCTGGCAAAATTGAAGAAGAACTCTACGACTCGCGCAAAGATCCGCGAGAATTCCGTAACGTCGCAACAGACCCGTCCTATGCGAATATGCGTGAACAAGCCAGAGTCTTGCTCGCAGAAGGATGGAAAGGAAGCAAAGCTTGAACAGAAGATCATTTATCCCCATTGCCGCCGGAATCCCCTTCCTCACGCAAGCCCAACAGGCAAGCAGAGCGGGCTTCGCCGAATCAGACATCACACCTGCTATTGGCAGCGAGATCCCGGGCAACTATCGAAAGCAGTTTCACAAGACCCTGCACGACCCATGCAAAGTGCGAGCCGCCTACTTTGAATCAGCGGGCAAGCAGGTTTGCCTTGTAGGCCTCGACGCACTGATGATTCCGCGTCATCTGGTCGAGAAAATCCGGGCGCGCGTTCCTGGTATCGATCTGCTGCTTGGCGCATCGCATTCTCATTCTTCTGGCCCCGTCGGCATGGTCCAGCCCGGAGAATACGATCATGCCTCAAAAGAGATCCAGGATCTTGCCTACAATCAAAGCTCCGCTGCTGATGCCACCTACCTCAAGCTAGTCGAAGACCAGACAGTGAACGCGATCAATGCCGCACGGCGCAACGCTCGCACCTCGCTCTGGGGCTTTGGCGCAGGCAAAGAAGATGCCGCCATTTTCAACCGCCGCTTCCTCATGAAGAACGGTCTGGCGGTCACGCACCCACGCCCCGGCAACCCTGACATCGTAAAGCCTGCCGGCCCAGTCGATGGCACGGTCACCGTGCTTGGGGTCTTCAACGAATCGAAGCAGCTAACCGGTTGCGTGGTGAACTACTCCTGCCACGCCACTACAAGCCCACGCGGCATCTCTGCCAACTGGATCTACTTCATGGAACGCGCCATTCGCGGAGCCTTCGGCGAAGGAGTGGTGGTGGTCTTCCTGCAAGGCTTCTCTGGTGACGTTACGCAAGTTGATAACCTCAACACAACAGAGACGCCAAGCGGTGTCGACTACGCGCGTCTGGTCGGTGGCCGCGTTGGCGCAGAAGCCGTCAAGGTACTTCTCTCGATGAACCCTGGCCCACCGCAACCCATCACAACGGCCGTCAAAGAGTATGTGGAAGGCCGCCGCATCCCAGGCCAGGAGCGAGTCTCAAAAGCCAAGGCAACCATCGCCAACACTTCGATCAACCAGGGCACAGCCGAGTGGGTCTTTGCCAAAGAAATGGTTCTACTCGATGCGCAACTCAGCAAGAACCGCTCGGTACCCATTGAGTTGCAAGCGATCGCCATCGGGCCAGCAGTTTACATTTCAGCCCCAGGCGAGATGTTCGTAGAACTGGGGCTTGAGATCCGCAAGGCAAGCAAGTTCGCCTTTACCAATCCCGTCTCGCTCGCCAACGGCTGTGTCGGATACGTCCCGACGCTCGATGCATTCGGAGATCACGGTGGAGGATATGAACAACGCCTCAGCAGCTACACCAACCTCGTCCCCGATGCGGGCCCACGAATGGTGCGTGAATCCATCCGCTTGATTTCAACACTCTCACCAGCACCGGTAAGCCGGCGCGCCAATGGTGCCGCCTTTACGGCCGCCTGGGACTACGGCAACATCGGCCCGGACAATCCGGCCATTACCCCCAAGTCGCCGATCATCCTCTTCAACGGCCGAGACCTCACCAACTTCTACCACTACACAAGAGAGAGCAAGCTGGAAGATCCAAACAAGGTCTTCACAATCGCCAATGGTGTTCTGCGGATTTCAGGGCAAGAGTGGGGCGGCATCACAACCAGCGAGATGTATCGCGACTACCGCCTGGTTGTAGAGTGGCGCTGGGGCCAGAAGGGCTGGAATGAGCGCGAGAAGAAAGCTCGCGACAGCGGCATTCTGATCCACGGCCACGGCCCCGATGGTGGCTACAGCGGCATCTGGCTAGAAAGCATCGAATCGCAGATCATCGAAGGCGGATCAGGCGACATTCTAGTGGTAGCCAAGACAACTCCGATGTCTGCCTCCTGCCTCTGCAAGATGGAAGGCAAGGAGATGTACTACGACTCGAAGGGCACGACGATGACGCGCACCGGCGGCCGCATCAATTGGTATGGACGCTCACGCGAGTGGAAAGACGAATTCGGCTTCCGCTCAAAGACAGAAATAGAGAAGCCCGTAGGCCAATGGAACCGCCATGAAGTGATTGCCGCAGGAGACCGCATGGTGAACCTGCTCAACGGCAAACTCGTCAGCGGAGCTTTCGACCTTTCGCACACCCAGGGCAAAATCCAGGTGCAGAGCGAACTGGCCGAAATCTTCGTCCGGCGCATCGAGCTCCAGCCGCTCAAGGAAGCAGACTGGAAGCTCGCTGCATCGGTTTCAGCCTAGAAGCTATATCGTAAAGCAACCTGGATCTGACGCGAATCAATACGCGTGCTGCTGATCACGCCATAGTTTGCCGTGCGCAACGTTGATCCGGGTTGTGCGAAGTTCGCATGATTCGGCAGGTTAAAGAACTCACCGCGAAGGTCTACCTTATGACGGCCTTCGTTCCAGGCGAATGCCTTATTGATTGAGGCATCAAGGCCAGCAATTCCCGGTCCAATCAGGGTATTTCGACCGCCCGTACCAAAACGGAAGTCAGTGATCGCAGCAGGATTCTGTCCGAGGCGATCCACGAAGGCTCCAGTATTGAAATACTGGGCAACTGTCTTCGGGCCGCCGTTTCCACTCTGGCCGGCAAGCGCATCAGGTGCGCACCAGCCTCCGGC
>JBKJUN010000752.1:0-21283 GCA_046590555.1 Bryobacter sp.
GTTGCCGCTCCGATCGCTCCATTGACCGGCACTCTGCAGTTTGACAGCAATGGCAAACTGACCACCCCCGATGTTGCAAGCGACGTTACTTTCGCGATTGCCGGCTTCGCCAACGGTGCCTCTGATATCAATCTGAAGTGGCAAATCTACAACGGTTTGACGCCTCGAATTACGCAGTATGCCCAGCCTTCTGCCGTCAGCGCCAATTCACAGGACGGGGAACCCTCAGCAGCGTTGATTCGTGTCGGCATTGGTGATGGTGGTCGCGTTCTCGCTCAATACTCCAATGGTGTTCAGGAGGCCGTAGGCCAGGTGGCGATGGCTTCCATCCGCAACCCTGAATCACTCGTGGCAGTGGGTGACAGTGCCTTTCAGCTCAGCGAAAAGAGCGCTTTGCCTGCAATCGGTATCCCAGGCACCGGTGGCCGCGGCTCGATTCTCGGTGGTGCTGTTGAAGCATCTACCGTCGATATCGCCCGCGAGTTCACCAATCTGATCGTCCTGCAGCGCGGCTATCAGGCCAATACCCGTGTGATCACCACGGTTGATGAAATCAGCCAGGAAACGATCAACCTCAAGCGCTAGCGCCTGAAGAATTCGTGATTCATGAGCCAATCTGAGCAATTCGATCACTACCTCGACATGCCTTTAAGTGTCGAGGCTGTACTTGACGTAAAAACGATGACCATTTTCGAGATTCTCGCTCTCGAAGAAGGCAGCGTAATCAAGCTCAACCGGTCGGCCGGGGAAAACATCGATCTCATCATCGGCGGCACTGCGGCGGCCTTTGCCGAAGTTGTAATTATCGACGAATCGATGGGTGTTCGAGTGACAGATTTGGCCACGGAAAACTGAGGAAGAGAACAAGATGTGGAATCTGGTGAAAGAACTGTTAAACAAGGGCCGCCTTCTAGGCAAGAATCAGCAGGCTCAGCCGCCTAGAGCCAAAATTACGATTGCCGGCCAGAAGTGGCTGGGCCCAGGCGAGTCGATGAGAGTTCTTGAAGTCGAAATCGACGGTGCCACCCATAAGCTTGTGGTCTGGAATAGTGCCAAATCCAGCCAGATTCTCGAACTGGACCCCGGAACCCGAAAGTCTGAGCTAGCGAGGGAAGCGGTTTGCTAAAGACACTTCTCACGATTGGCTTTTGCGCCAGTGTCGCGCTTGCCGCTCCAGCCTCCGCCTCTGCTATCGATTCCAGCAATACGCCGCTGCGGCTGGCCATACAGCTCACCATCGCTGCCATGGTTCCCATGCTTTTCGTCACCATGACGCCGTTCCTGCGGATCAGCGTCGTGCTCCATTTTTTGCGCCAGGCCCTCGGGACACAAACGGTGCCCTCCAATCAGGTCATCATTGCCCTATCTGCACTGCTTACAGTGCTCTCGATCTCTCCCCAGCTCTCATCCATCTACCAGGGAGTCATCGAGCCATACAACAAGGGCACGATAAGCGAAGAACAAGCCTTCCTGGCCGGTGGCAATCAGATGAAGAGCTACATGGTGCCTTATCTTGGCGAGAAAGAGATCGCCATGATGTTGCGAGTCTCGCGTGGCCCTGCCCCAAAGACTCCAGCCGATCTTGCTTTTCCCGTCATCGCTGGTGCCTACATGCTAAGCGAGCTTAAGAGTGCCTTCAAGATCGGGGTGCTGCTCTATATGCCGTTCCTGATTGTCGACTTGATTGTGTCTGCTGTGATCGTAACGCTCGGCATGATCCAATTGCCTCCTGTCATGGTTTCGGCGCCCTTCAAGATTCTGATCTTTGTGATCGCCGATGGCTGGTCGGTCATCATCGATGCCGTTATGAAATCCTTCGAGGTCGTGCGCTGATGGAGACTGTCGTTGCTGTTGAAATTGTCCGCGGCGCGATCCTCACCTCGATCTTGATTGCTGCCCCTCTGCTAGGCATCTGTCTCATTTGCGGCATCGTATTCAACCTGATTCAGGTTGCTACCTCGATTCAGGACCCCGGCTTTAGCTCGATTCCTCGTTTTTCGGTCTGTGCCTTTGCCTTCCTGTTGCTCCTGCCCTGGATGCTGAATCAGATGTCCGGCTATATCGCTCGAATGGCGGAAATGATTCCGAGGATTGTGCGGTAGCTATGGCGACACTCGAAGGAGCCGCCGCCTTGTTTGCCACCGAAGTTGCCCGGGCGGTAACGGCTGTAGCCGTCTTGAATCTCCCCGGTTTTCGGCAGGTTCCGGGCCCGGCGCGCGCCTTTCTAGGCCTTTGTATCGCCTTCGCCTGCTTCTCCGGTAAATGGGCGGCTGCTGGCACCGCAGATCTAGCCCCTGTTGGCTTCTGGCTCGTGTGCGGCCGCAACTTGATCGCCGGCCTGCTCGTGGCCTTGCTCTGGAATACAGTACTTGAGGCCTGCTCGCTGACGATCCAGTTGGCCAGTGTTCAATCTGGTCTCAGCTACGGCTCGATTATCGACCCGACAAACGATACTGAAAGCGGCTCACTCCTCAGCATTACTCAATTCTGCGTTTTGCTGACCTTTCTTGCCGCCGGAGTCCATCTTGAATTCCTCGGTGCCCTACTCGAATCAGACAGAGTCTGGGAAAGTCTCAGCCGCCCCGGTGCCCTTGTTGGTGTGCTCAAGGCCATGTTCGGCTTCAGCTTCCGCACTGGCCTGCGCCTGGCTGCCCCCTTCATTGCCAGCATGCTTCTGCTCGACATCGCCTCCGCCCTTGGCTCTCGCTTCGCCGAACGCTTCCAGCTCAGCATGCTCCTCTTCCCGCTCAAGTGGGCAGCGACGCTCTTTATACTAATGGCTTCTACTTTCACTCTGTATCATCTTGAGGCAAAGCTCTCACAGCAGGCACTCCAATTGCTTGGGGCGGGCAACTAAGCCATGTCGCAGAGTGGGGAACGTACAGAAGACGCGTCGCCGAGACGGCTAGAGAAAGCTCGCGAAGACGGCAAAATCGTCTCAAGCCGATACCTCGCAATCGCCGTTCAATTCATCGCTGGCTTCTTCTACTTCAGCGGTTTTGATGAATTGGCCGGTCCCGCACTTCGACACTGGAAAACCTGGCTTGCCTCCTCGTTCGATCTCACAGTCCACGCCGACCAACTCCTCGCGCCCACCCTGCACTGGTCCTGGCAAACGCTGACCTATTTCATTTGGGCTGGCGCCGTCACCTCTGGCTCTGTCTTTGCCTCACAAATGATCGTAAGTCAGGGCTATTTCAGCCTCACCCGTGCCAAGCCTGACATCTCCAAAATATTCAGCACGAACCGATTGAGCGGCCAACTCAGTGAAGGCTTGAAATCTCTTCGCGCCAGTCTGCTCCTGCTTGCGATTGTCTCGATCGGACTCTGGTACTACGGCCAGGACCTGGTTTCCTGGAGTGTCTTCCTTACCCGGCTTTCTCTTCTCGGTCAGATCTATGAACAGTCCGCACAGCTGATGAGCATCGGCAAGCTGTGCTGCCTCGTCTTCTTCCTTTTTGGGGCTGCCGACCTGATGATGGCGATGCGAAAACACAACCAAGAGCTCAAGATGACCAAGCAGGAGCTCAAGGAAGAGTACAAAGAGGGAAACGGCAATCCGGAAGTGAAGGCAAAGATCCGCCGCCTTATGAAGGACTTTGCCGGTAAGCGCATGATGGCGCAAGTCCCCAAGGCTACCGTAGTCATCACCAATCCAACCCATTATGCGATCGCCATCCAGTACAACTCCGATGATATGAGCGTTCCGATCATTCTCGCCAAGGGTATGGATCACGTTGCCCTGCGAATCCGCAAAATTGCCATGGATCGCGAGATCCCAATCATCGAGAACCCGCCGCTGGCGCAGGCTCTCTACAAGTCCGTCGAAATTGGCCAGGAAATCCCGATGCATCTCTACCGCGCGGTGGCCGAAGTCCTTGCCTATGTCTACCGTATCCTCGGGCGCAACGGTGCCCGCTAAAGAATCAAAATGAACCCCTCGCTGCCCATCTCACAGAAACCCGTTACTGCGCCGCCGCGCGCCCAGATCAAGCCGGTCTCAATCCCGTCCATCTTCAATTGGCAAATGCTCAAGCGAGCCGAGATCGGTGTGCCGGTGGCGGTGCTGGGAATCCTGATGGCGATGATCCTGCCGCTGCCGGTGATGCTGCTCGACCTGCTGATCTCGGCCAATATCGCCGTCAGCCTCCTCGTCTTGCTGGTCTCGATGTACATCCTCAAGCCCACCGAGTTTTCGATCTTCCCTTCATCGCTGCTGCTGTTGACGATGTTCCGGCTGGCGTTAAACATCTCCTCCTCCCGCCTGATTCTGATGAATGGCAACATGGGCACGGCGGCCGCAGGAGACGTGATCGAGTCATTCGGCCAGTTTGTCGTAGGCGGTAGCTTCATCATCGGCCTCGTGATGTTCCTCGTCTTGATCGGCATCCAGTACGTAGTCATCAATCACGGCGCGGTTCGCATTTCAGAAGTCACGGCACGGTTCACCCTTGACGCATTGCCAGGAAAACAGATGTCGATTGACGCCGACCTAAACGCCGGCCTGATCGACGAAACCGAAGCCCGGGAACGTCGCAAGAAGCTGGCCCAGGAGACCGAGTTTTATGGCTCGATGGACGGTGCCAGCCGCTTCACCCAGCGCGATGCCGTCGCCGGCATTATGATCCTGTTGATCAATATCATTGCCGGCTTTCTGATCGGCGTCTTTCAGTACGGCATGGATATCGGAAAGGCCTTTGAGACCTACACGATCCTCACGATCGGTGATGGCCTGGTAACGGTAATCCCGGCGCTGATGATATCGCTTGCCGGTGCCCTCATCGTGACTCGTGGCTCAAGCGAAGGCCAACTGGATTCTGAAATCCGCCGCCAGATCTTTGCTGTGCCCGAACCCATTGGACTGGCCGGCTGCGTTCTGGTCTTACTCGCCATGGTGCCAGGCTTGCCCAAGATCCCCTTCCTGGCTCTGGGTGGATTAGCAATCTTCGCTGCCAAGAAAATGCTCGAGAAGAAACATGAGATGGCAACGGCTAAGCCCGAGCCGGCTGTAGCCGCTGCGACGGCGAAGGAGAGCATCGAAACCCTCTTGCGTGTCGATACGGTTGCGGTAGAAGTAGGCCTCGGGCTGGTTCGTCTGGTCGAGGGCGGCGGACAGAGCACGCTGTTGCAGCGGATCTCGGGCGTAAGAAAACAGCTCGCCTCAGACCTCGGCTTCGTCCTTCCCGCCGTACGCGTTACCGATAATCTCTCCCTCCGCGCAACGGAATACAGAATCCTGATCAAAGGCAATGAGATGGCTCGCTTTGAAATGAAGCGCGGCTATGAGTTGGCCTTGCTTCCAGGTGACGCCAAAGAGCGTAATCACAGCCAGCTCACCGCGAACCTCACGGCCCAGGGTGCGATTCCCACAAAGGAACCGGCATTCCAACTCGATGCTCTTTGGATCCCCGTCGACCACGTAGAAGCTGCGCGCCTCGAAGCCTGCACGATCGTCGATACGGCCAGTATTCTAGGCACTCATTTCTCAGAAACAATGAAGCGCTCGGCCTCGGAAATCTTCACCCGGCAGGACGCAAAACGCTACGTCGACCGGGTCGCCGAAGAGACTCCAAAGCTGATCGAGGATTTGGTCCCCAAATTGCTTCCGTTGAGTACTGTGCAGAAGATATTGCAGAATTTGTTGCGAGAGCGCGTTTCAATCCGGGATGGTGTTTCCATTCTGGAAGCGATGAGCGAAGGTGGGGCCATGACCAGGAACCCTACCCTGATCACGGAGTTCGTCCGGCAAGCGATCCGCCGCACGATCACCAAGCAGCTTCTCAGCGCCGGAACCGAACTCAATGCCTGGCTTCTCAACCCGGAACTCGAGCAAGAGCTCGAATCTTCTGTAGAGCATGGCGAATTCAACAGCAACCTAACTGCGCCTCCGGCCCGCGTCCGCGACCTCCTCACCCGTTTCAAGCAGACCTTTGAAAATCCACTCGCCTCGGGCGTGATCCTGACCGGTTCGAATGCCCGTTTCTTTCTGAGACAGTTGACCGAATCGACATTCCCGAATCTGACCGTTATTTCCCATTCTGAAATTGCATCGGGTATCCACGTTACTTCGTTGGGCCAAATCTAGGCGAAAAGAGAAACGACCATGAAAATCAAATCCTTCTACGCAGATTCGATGGACGTGGCGCTACAGAGCGCCGGTAAAGAGATGGGCGAGGACGCGCTTATTCTCAATACTCGCGAGGCCCCTGCCGAGTTTCGGCATTACGGCAAATACGAAGTTGTTTGTGCCGTAGCAGACAATTCTGATGCGCTGCTGCCAGCGGAAGCTAAGCCTTTTACTACTGCCCGGATACTCCCTTCTCAAGCCTCGATCCAGCCAGCCCGCGTGATCTTTCTCGTTGGGCCAAGCGGGGCCGGCAAAAGCTCAGCCTGCTCAAAAATTGCGATTCATTCCAAGTTCACTCTCGGCCTCTCTCCAGCGGTTTTGAGTTGGGATACAGGCCGGGTTGGCGGGTCCGATTTTGTCCGGTCTTATTGCGAAATTGCGGGCATCCCGTTTTCTGAAGTTGATAGCCAGGAAGGCTTTCGTTCCGCTTTGAAGCGGTTTGACCATGCCGACCTGGTTCTTGTCGACACAGCCGCGCTGGAAGGCAACGAAGTTCTCTCGACAGAAACACAATCGGCAATCGACTCTTTATCGCAACCTGAAATTCACCTTGTACTTTCTGGAACATACTCTTCCACCTATCTCAATGCATGCCGCAAGGCCTACTCGCGCTTCCGTCCCGAGTATCTGCTTCCGACTCATCTCGATGAGGCCCGGATGGATCTTGCCGCCCCCGAAATGCGAGATATCAGCGCTCTGACAATCCGCTGGTGTGGCACTGGCCGTGCGGTGCCTGAAGATCTCCAGGACGCAGGCAAAGTCGTCGAGCGGGCTGCGGCGATGCTAGAGCCGCCGCTCGTCGAAGAAGAATTCGCGATTGCAGCGATTGAAATTCCTACCCCAGAAAAGCACAGTGTGGCAGTTGCTGCAAACGCTTCAGCCCGCACTGCAATCGAAGCGATCCTGGCTCGATTCCGCCGCAATGAATCTGACGCTCAGACACAGATTTCAGGCACGCCTAAATCCAGCGCCGCCTAGGACAACAGCACCAAGAAGGCGCACCCAAACATGAGACGCGAGCAAGAGCCATCAATCGGAGCTGACCAAGAAATGTACTATTCCCCAACACAAACCGTAATAGGCGCAGAGGATCGAGAACGAATGATTCTCGAACACCTGCCCCAAGTTCGCCTCATTGCCCGTCGCATTCACGAACGACTGCCAGAGAGCGTGAGCCTCGAAGACCTGGTCTCGACGGGAATCCTTGGTTTGATCCATGCGATCGACCGTTTCGATCCTACGCTGAATGTAAAGCTCAAGACCTACGCGGAGTACAAAATCCGAGGAGCCATCCTCGACAGCTTGCGCGGTCTGGACTGGGCACCAAGGCAACAGCGCAAGAAGGCAAAGCAGATTGAAGCAGCTATCTGCGCTGCCGAACAGCGCCTAAAGCGCGCACCGCGTGAAGAGGAAATCGCCTTCGAGCTGAATATTCCGCTCCAGGAGTATCACGACTGGCTCGTCGAGGTACGCGGTGTAAATCTCGGCAGTCTCGAATCAGGCGGCAGCGACGAAGAAAACAGAGATCTGCTTCGCTTCATCGCCGACAAGGAAGAAAACTGGCCTTCCAATCTTGTCGAGCGTTCTGAACTCGAACGACTCCTCGCCGAGGCAATTCAGCGAATGCCACAAATCGAGCGAACCGTTTTGAGCCTCTATTACCAGAAGGAACTTACGCTTCGCGAGATCTCAAAGGTAGTGAACCTCCACGAGTCGCGCATTTCCCAACTCAAGAGCCAGGCTGTTCTGCGTCTTCGCTCCTATTTAGAGAAGCGCTGGCCAGTAGTCAAGGGAGCCTAGGCTGCAATGAAGCCGATCTTAACTAAAGACGAGATCCTCTCCAAGCTGAAAGAAAGCTTGTCGACTCGACTTGCCCAGGCAATGGAGGCGATGACCGGCAACACCCAGCGCTGCTACGTTATCCAATCGCCAGACCAGGAAACACAGGCGGGAGATCTTCTCGGTTGGACTGCAAAATACTCGGCAGCTCCTCAGGTAGAATTGCGCATCTTTGCCTCGGCTGAAGACTGGAAGTTGATCGGCAAAACGATTCTCGAAGTCGCTGGCGTCGATACATTCGACGATCCAACCATGGAGAGCACCTATACGGAAACAATGGCGCAAGCTGCCTCTGCCTGGGGACCAGATCTTTCAGGAATGGCTGGCAAGAAATGGGAGACAGACAGCACCGCCGTTGGTGCTGATTTTGATCCGGCTGCTTCCACCTGGGGTTATCGCTTTCCGATGGGTGACGGCGAGGCCAAGATCTCAGTGCAGGTTTCAGCTCAATTGCTGGCCGAACTTCTACAGCCTCCCCCAACAGCTGAACCCGTCGCTCAAAGCCCGGCTGCTCCGGTCGAAAGCGTCGCCAGCGCTTCGCAGTTTGATCTGCTGCTCGATGTCGAGCTGCCAGTAAGCGTAAGCTTTGGGCGCGCTCTTGTGCCGCTCAAAGAAGTATTAAAACTCAGCTCCGGTTCCATCGTGGAATTGAACCGGGCCGTGACAGAGCCCGTCGAGGTGATTGTCAACAACTGCGTAATCGCACGTGGAGAAGTCGTGGTTGTCGAAGGCAACTACGGCGTCCGAATCCAACAAATCGTAAGCAGGCAAGACCGGCTTCGAACCGTCAACTAGGAGACTCAGATGGAAAACCAGATCGCAATGTTCTTGCTGGCCTTTGGCCTGCTCGCCTCGCTTTACCTGACACTGCAAATCAAAATGGAATTGCGCCGTAGCGATCGCAACTGGCAAAAAGAAATCGAACAAGTCCGCTTCCAGCTCAACGAGCAACGCAGCAACTGGATCCAGGCCGTCCGAAAAGAAGACGCTATCCTCATTCCAAGGGTGCCTTTGAGAGCCGAAGTGGCCTTCCCGCTGCGAGCCTCTGCTGCCGCATCAGCCTCTACACTTTGGGGCAACTCCACCAAGGCCAAGGCAATCGAGATGGTGAAGCGAGGCGAGTCCAGCACAAAAATATCTGCGGCCCTTTCGCTACCGAAACCCGAAGTGGAATTTCTGATGAAGCTCGAAAGGGCCGTACACAAGAGCTAGTTTCAAACTAGCTGCTCACTACTCCTGGAACTTGTTCTGGACTGAGCGGCTTCTCGGCAAAGGGGCTACCGGTGGCTGCTCATCTTCGAACGCCACTTTCAGTGCCATTTCCTTTTTGTCCCGAACAATGCTCAAGTTGACCGTCTTGCTCGAAGACCGGGCGCTTCGCACTGCGCTGCTAACTTCCCTGGGAGAACCAACCTTTGTCTCTTCGACTTTCACAATCACATCGCCAGCCTTCACTCCCGCCTTCTCGGCTGCAGTTTCCTTGCCGACGGAGCGAACCAGCACTCCTTGCTTTACGCCAAAGAACTCCGCCAACTGACTATCCAGGGACTCAGCTTCAACGCCAAGCGAGCTGCTCTTCCAGTACATGACGGCGCGAGGGCTATCCATTGATCCAACCCAGCCCCGAATGTTGATCGGGGCCATCGGAGCGATGCCGATCGTGCGTGCTGCCCGATTACGGCCATTCTCCGGCTTGACGGTAATTGTAGTTGCTGACCCAGCGCGAATCAATCCGATCTTCACTTCACGTCCGGCAGGAGTCTCTCGCACCATCCGGATAAACTGCTCCATGCTTTCCACCCGAGTGCCGGCGTAATCCAGCACCACGTCACCGGTCTTAAGGCCAGCCTTGGCTGCTGGCGAATCGTCTTCTACGCTCGTGATTTCAGCGCCTCGCTCTTCCTTCAAGTTCAGGGCCTTCTTGCGCTCTGCATCTACATCTCTCACGCCTACGCCGAGGTAACTGCCATTGATCGCCATCAGCCGCACAAGCTCGCCCATGGGAGCCAGCGGCGCGACCGGCGGCGGAGGAGGCGCCGGAGGAGTGATCTGCCCCAGATAGATCACCTCACCAGCGCCACCACTCACAACCTGAGCATTAGCCTCGCCAGCAAAACCTGCCAGCACCAACGCGCTGGCAAAAATCATAAATTGCATCTTCATACCTTTATCGACGGGCTTCACTTTGGATCGTCTCAACCATTGGAAAGAACATTCGAAAGAATACAGTGCCGAAACGGCGTCTGCCTAAAACACACCAGGCGAGGCTCGCATCTGGCTCAACACGCGCAAGCACCGGGCGCGCACATAATCATTCTCGTCGCGACGGATGATTTCCTGCAGCGTACCCACAATCTCAGCTGGCGGCCGGTCGACCAGCAAATCGATAGCCTGCACGCGAATATTTGGGCTCGTATCCTTCAACAGAACCCTCGACAACGCCTGCCGCACCTCAACTTCATTCGAATGCGGCCGCAACGCCTCAAGCGCACGCAAGCGCACCGTCGGGCTATCGTCATTCTCCAAAGTCTGTAGCATCGCCTTGCGCACATCATCTCGATTGCAGCGATTCCGCAACAGATCGATACTCTCCAGACGCATCCCGGGATCAGGCGACTGCCGTGCCGCAGCCATCAACGCCTGTTCTATCCCTGACTCACTCAGCGCCCCCTCAATCATCCTCTGGCGAGGCTCTTCGAGCACAATCTGCACCATGCCATTGCCCGTACCCTGAATCGTCCGAATCCGCGACGTAGGCAGCCCGGCGGCTGAAACAGACTTTCGCTCCTCGGCCTGTTGTCCGGCATAAAACGCCAGCGCCAGCATCGCACAACCAAATACCGGCTTGAGCAAAACAGGCCAGGCGGGAATCAGCTCACGAACGCGATCTATCCACCCCACCGGCTTCATCTGCTCCGCAGCCAGGGTCCGCTTCAATCCCTGCCGACACTGGTTCAACAGAAGCGGCGGTGCCGCCACCTCAGCCTCATTCATCAAGCGCAAAATCGCACGATGCTTCTCCACCAATGCCTTGCAATGCTCGCAGTTCCCAACATGCGCTTCAAACAATTCTTCCTGGTGAAAATCGAGCTCGCCAAAAACGTAAAGCTCAACCTGCTCGGTGATCTGGTCGCAGTTCATACAAAATCCCCCAGTGCCACACGCATCTTCTGGGTCGCACGAAACAAACAATTCTTGGCCGCTTCTTCGGTCGTCCCAAGGCTATCGCCAATTGCCCGCAATCGCATTCCCTGATAGTGCCGCATCTCAAAAACCATGCGCTCCCGCGGCGTAAACCCGGACAGCACACCCTCGATCCGCTCACGCAATTCGCGGCTCAGCAGTTTGCGTTGTGGGTCGAGTTCGGCGCGATCTTCGGCTGCCAGCTCCAGCCGGTCCTTCGGCCCTTCGCTCGTCTCAATGACAGCCTGCTCCTCTTTGCGTACTTTTTTCTTACGCAAAGCGTCGAGGCAAAGGTTGGTGACGATCCGATAGAGCCAAGTATGAAAGCTGCAATCGAAACGGAATTTCGAAAGATTCTTGTAAACACGCAAGAATGCTTCCTGATAGATATCGTATGCTTCTTCACTGGAGCGAAGCAGGTTAAAGGCCAGTCTCAGCACCTGTTGGTCATATGCAACCACCAGACTCTCGAAGGCTTCGTGGTCACCCGCCTGCGCGGCGCGAATCAGTGCGGCTTCGTCCATAGACTTTTGCGTAAGAGGCAGCCTGAGCGATGCCGCAATCGCCGCCTGCCCTGTGTTTTGAGAGTTCACCGCTTAGTTCGACGGCTCAAACCCAAATCCGTAACGCGGGAATCGAAAGAAATTTGATTCCCGCAAAGGGGAAACTATTCGACCAGCGAGACTTCAATCCGCTTGGTCTCCAAATCCATCGCGATAATTTTAACCTGACGGATTTGCCCAACACGAACCTGATCTTTGTCCGTATCGATGCCGGTGCCTTCCTTCCAGCGCGCATTCAGCATGGCACCCAAGGAAGAAATATCCACCTTGCCGCCACCACCAGAACTCTCGCTACTGCCGCCCTGCGCCTTGGGCATCAAACAAACGCCCGTAACGCCTTCAGCCAGCTGCACCTTCACTTTGTTGTCCTTGACGTCGCTCACGCGGCCCGTCACCAGATCACCCACCGCGTTTTCCGCAATAAAATGATCGGCACTGGTCGGCTCCAGTTGCTTGATGCTCAAGCGAATGCGACGGCGGTCGACTTCAAACTCAGTCACCACGGCCTTCACCATCTGGCCCACCTTCAACACATCCTTCGGATGCTCGATGCGCTTCTCGCGAGTGATATCGGCCACATGAACCATTCCCTCAACCCCAGGCCCCAGCGAGATAAACGCACCAAAGGTTTGCAGGTCGGTAACAGCGGCTTCTACCACCGTGCCCATCGGATACTTGGCCTTGGCTGCTGCCCACGGGTCTTCAATCAACTGCTTCAACCCAAGCCCAATCTTGCGCTCGGTCGGCTTCATGTCGAGGATCTGAACCTCAACTACATCGCCCACCTTCACTACATCTTCAGGCTTGCGAATCCGCTTGTCCCAGGTCAGGTCGATCATTCGGATCAAACCTTCAATCCCAGGCAACAACTCAACAAAAGCACCGAATTCAGCCAGTCGCATCACCTTGCCGTTGATGCGCTGTCCCACCTGCAACTGCTCAGCGGCAGCCACCCAGGGCTCAGGCTGCAACTGCTTCATGCCGAGAGAAATCTTACGAGTCGTGGCATTGATCTTGAGGATCTTTACCTCAACATCGTCGCCTTCCTTCAATACATCAGACGGCTTGGCGATACGCGTCCAGCTCATGTCGCTGACATGCAGGAGGCCATCCACTTCGCCAATCGTGACAAAAGCGCCAAAGTCAGTCAGCGTCCGCACGCGACCCTTAACCACCGTGCCTTCAACGAGAGAAGCAAAGGCTTCCTGCTTGCGTTGAGTTGACGTTTCTTCCAAAAGAACGCGGCGGTCCACAACCACGTCTTCCTTTTCCTTATCGAACTTGGTGATGCGGCATTCAATTTTCTGCCCCACCAGCTTGGCCATCTCGCTGACATCACGAGCACCACTGCGCGAAGCAGGCATAAAGGCTCGCTCGCCGATATCGACGCGCAGCCCTCCCTTGATAACTTCCAGCACAGTACCGCTGACCGTGATCTTGTTCTCGAAGGCTTGCTCGATGCCGCTCCAGTCCTTGGGGGCCTCTACCTTCTGCACCGCGAGTCGATAATAACCGTCATCGGTGCGACCGGCCACGCTCACTTCGAGCTTTTGACCCATTTGCACGATTACCTGGCCATCGCGACCGGTCACAAGGTCGAGAGGAAGCATCCCCTCCATCTTGCGGCCGATGTCGACCACCACCCCGTCGGGTGTAATACGCAAGACGTGGCCTTTAAGCATGCCGCGTCCAACATCTTCGCGCTCGGGCGTCTTCTGCGTTTCAAATTCACGCAGGATGTCTCCGAAGCCGGAGTCCGCTAGGTTTTCCATTGTTTCCAGATTTTCATCCGGGTTCAACGGCAGAGTGTTTTCCATGGAATTCATACCAATTCGTGAGAGAATTTCATTGTCTCATAGATGTTACGCCGTCAATTTATTCAATCGTCATCTCTCGCCTTAGCCACCCCCGCGCCTGCCGCCGATGACGATCCGTCCTGGCTCAGAATCCGCAAAGAGCAATTCGCCTTGCCAGACTGGCGAGCCTACCTAAATACTGGCAGTGTCGGTGCTGCACCCAACCGCGTTGTCAAAGCAACCAACGACTATCTCGCCCAGGGCGCTACCTACGCAACAGACCAATACCCGCGCTGGGGTTACGAGCCGATGGACTCGCACCGTATCGCTCTAGCCAAATTCCTTGGCACTACCAAAGAAGAGCTCGCCCTCACCCACAACGCCACCGAATCGATGAGCCTCATCGCCAACGGTCTTGATCTCAAAAGTGGCGACGAAGTCCTCATCACCGATCAGGAACATCCCTCCGGCCGCGGCTGCTGGCTCCTCAAACAGGCCCGCACCGGCATCAAGGTGCGCGAGGCCAAGATACCCATCCCGCCTGAGAATTCCGATCAGATCGCCGACGCCCTGCTCTCGCAGATCCGCCCCGAAACCCGTGTCATTTCGTTCTCCGGCATCACCACCCACACCGGCCTGCTCTTCCCCATACAGAAAATCTGCGCCGCCGCCCGCGCCAAAGGCGTCATCACGGTAGTCGACGGCGCACACCTCGCTGGTCAAGTCCCCTTCCGCATCGATGACTTTGGCTGCGACGTCTTCGCCGGCAGCCTGCACAAATGGATGCTCACCCCGCCCGGCTGCGGCGTCCTCTACGTCAACAAAAACTTTCAATCGAAACTCTGGCCCACCATCGTCGTCGACGGCTGGCAAAATTCCAAAGACGCCGTCAAGTACATGCAGCTGGGCTGCAACAACCGTGCCGAACTCGAAGGCGTCCTCGAAGCTCTGCGCTTCATCGAAGAACTCGGCCCCCAACGCATCTACGACCGCATCCACAACCTCGCCCAATACGCCTACAGCCGGGCAACCCAAGTCCCGTATCTCAAGGTGCTCACCTCGCCCAATCCCACCCTCTACGGCGGCATGGTGGCTTTCGAAGTCGACCGCCCCGACTACACGCCCCTCTGGACCAAACTCGCCCAGCGCAAAGTCTGGACCCTCCGCGGACCCAAGATCCGCATCTCCTCGCACATCCACACCCGCCGCACCGACATCGATCTCTTCTTCGACACCCTCAAAGAAGTCTTCGGTTAAGACCGGTTTAGTCGATACCCCACGCCACGCACCGTCAGCAGGCATTCCGGATGCGCGGGATCCGTCTCGATGTACTTGCGCAGCCGCACGATAAAGTTATCGATCGCGCGCGTATCGGTATCGCTCTGTACCTGCCAAACCTTATCGAGCAAATCGGCCCTGCTCACCGCCTCGCCCTCATGCTCGATCAGATACTTCAGTAGATTCACTTCCATCAGAGTCAACGGCTGACGTTCCCCATCCACTTCAATCTCAAGCGTCTTGAAATCGATCAGCCGCCCATTGATCGTGATTTGTTCGGCAGGCATGGGCGCACTCGCCCCCATCCATTCCCGCCGCCGAATCAAACTCTTGATCCGAGCGATTAGCACCCCCAGATCAAAAGGTTTCGCAAGGTAATCATCCGCTCCAGCCGCAATCCCCTTGACGACATCATCGGGCCGGCTTCGAGCCGTCAGCATCAGCGTGGGCAAAAACTGCTGCTGTTCGCGCAAGCGCCGGATCACCTCAAAGCCATCGATCCCCGGAAGCATCACATCCAGCACCAGCAAGTCATAACCCGACTTCTTGCCCTCAAAATCCGCCAGCGCATCCTCACCGTTCTCTCGAACGGTCACCTCAAAGCCCTCGGCCTCAAGGTTGAACCGCAAGCCTTCGGCCAGATGTTGCTCGTCTTCGACAACCAGTACATGCATCAGCTCACCACTCCCTTGGGGCGAAATTCGCTCTCCAGTTCCATCGTGAAGGTACTGCCCAATCCAGCCCCGTCACTAGTGGCATACACGCGACCGCCATGCTTGCGAGCCACACTACGAACAATAAACAAGCCCAGTCCCGTCCCCTTCACCTTCTGCGTAATCACGCCGGGAATGCGATAGAAACGGCTAAAGATCCGTTTCAGTTCCTTGGTCGGAATCCCCATCCCCTGATCCTTTACCCGCACAGCAACGCGTCGCGGATCAAGGCGCTCCATCTCGATCGACACCTTCACCTCGCCGCCAGAATACTTGATTGCATTCTCGATCAGGTTGCTCACTGCACTCTTCAGCTCAGGCGCATCCCCGCGCACAATAGCCGCATCCCCGGTTGGCAATTTCTTCTCCACTCGCAGCGAATCCGCAGCAAGATGATGCCGCATCAGAGCCATATCGACGCACTCCGCCACCACATCGGCGAGCGATACACTATGCGTGCCGCGACCACTGCGGCTGCCCACCCGGCTCGCCTCCAGCACCTGTTCAATCGTACCCATCAGCCGGTTCGTATCGTCATGCATGACGCGATAAAACTCACGGCGCTTATCCTCTGCAATATCTCGCCGCTGCAGCGTCTCCAGGTACAAGCGGATCGAAGCCACCGGAGTCTTCAGCTCATGCGTCACCGCGTTGAGAAAAGCATCATGCTGTTCATTCCTGCGGATTTCACGAACGAGAAAGATCGTATTCAGCACCATGCCAGCGATCACCAGCAGAAAGAAGATGACCCCGAAAACAAAGAACACCCCGGTGCGCCAGTTCAGCACAACCCAACTGATATTGAGCGCGACGGTGAGGACAATAGTGATGATCCCCAGAACACTGAAGAGAATCGCCTGTCGTCGCCGTCCGGGCATCGTCATACTATCCATCTAACATCAAGTTCGTGGGCAGCGGCGAAATCAAGCAACCGCGAACCCTCTGTATCGATCTCTTTCCGCAACTTCTTCGACGGCTTGGCAAACAACTCCACCCTCCAAACTCCACCCACAAAGCCATCGATCAGAACGGTCGCGCAAACCCGCCCCGCCGTCAGCAACACCTTCTTGCGGTGCATCTCCGGCAGCACACGGCTCCGGTCTGCATGAGCCAGCACAAGGTTGTCGTATTCCGCGACAAAGCGCACCGGGGCAGGGAAGTCACCGCCGATGATTTCCGGCCCAGGCAAATCATAAAGCATCCGGCCAGCCTCATCCTGGTACGCAACCAACTCATCCCGCATCGCCTCAAGCGTCTTGCCAATCGCTGTGAACCCCGCCCAGGCCGCCACATCGCGAGCCGTAGCCGGCCCAAAGGCCGCCAGGTATCTCTTAACTAACCGCGCCGCATCCACAACCTTATCCACTTCAACCAACTGATGACGACCCGCCCTTCCAAGATCCAGCCGGCGACACCTGCACCAGCGGCAAATGCGTCCGCACCCCATACTCTGAGTCCCGCAACGCCATCAACTGCGACGGCTCAAATCCCGGAACCCGAGACCAAAGCCCAAAATAGGGAGGGCTAGCCACCTGTGCCTGCAGTGCCACCAGCCGCTCCACAGCCTTGTTGGCTCCAGGCTCAACCGGCCCAAGCAGCATCTGCCGCGAAAGCAGTGTCCGATTCAATTGAAGTTGCGAAATCGATTTCCCCATGTGTATTCGGTACGATAGCAACGATGGTTCCATCTTCGAAAATGACTCTGCTCAGACCGGCGACCAGCCTAGAAGAAGTCGGCCTGACACTAGATCCTGCTCCCTTGCTTAGCCAGGAAGAAATCGCTGCTTTCTACCGCAAAGAAGTGCAACAAGTCCGGGGTGAAGATCGAATTTCCCTATTGTCATTGGGCCTACAGGACGCACTTCGCACCAAAGCTGATTTCAAGGGCTTTTTGCTCGGACACCCTGGGGTTGGTAAGACCACAGAATTAATGCGGGTTGTTGGTTCACTTTCCTCACAATTACAACCCCTGCGTATCAGCGTCTTGTCAGAACTCAATCCTGGTGCCTTGCGTTACTATGACATCCTCCTCCTGATTTTGCTCCGTTTGGTTCAGGAAACGTCGAGCCCTGTGATCTCTGGCTCTTCCGATAACAATCTCGAAATTTTGGTTAGCAGGGTCCGATCCCATCTGTCCACCAAGTGGACCAAGCATCTGCAAACTACGAACGCGGATTGGGGAACTGGGATCGACATCCCATTTCTCAAGCTGTTCGGCAACCTTAGACAGGGCCGCAGTCGTGAAGTTGGAGAGCAAGAGTACGAAGTTTCTTTTGTCTCTGAGTTAACCGAGCTCATGAATGATGTCCTCGAAGCCTGCAACCATATCCTGCAGCAACACAAGGGCAAGCAATGGATCGTGCTGGTGGAGGACTTTGACAAATTGAGTCTCCCGACGCAGATTCTGCATGATGTATTCCAAGGATTACGTCCCAGCTTGCAGAGCTTCCGCGCCAACTTGATCATCACGATTCCTCTGTGGCTTTACTATTCAGACCAGTTCCAAGGTATCCAGCCCTACGATTTCAAATCTTGTGTTGTGCCGGACATCTCCGTTTACACCAGTGATCATGTAGTGGATTCAACTGCCGTGGATGCCCTGAAAGCGGCAGTATACGCGCGAATGAACGCTGATTTATTGGCTGAAGGTGTCTTAGATCGTTGTATCTTGGCCTCTGGTGGATTTCTCAGGGATCTCTTCTACCTGATTCGAGAGGCTACGATGTTCGCGAGAATCCGCAGCGCAAGCAAGATTGAAATGTCCGATGCCAATAAGGCGATTCTCGAAATGAAGAACAATTACAAGCAGCGCCTTGGCTCTACCTTGCCGAATCCGGACGAGCCGAGTCTGGACGAAAAGCTCAAGCTTTTAGTTGAGATCTACCATCGCAAGGATTCAACTGCGGATATCGCGAATTCGACCCTCTACAACCTCTTGCGCCAAAGATTTGTCCTCCAGTGCAACGGAGTTTCATGGATGGGTGTTCATCCACTTGCCGTCGACTTACTCATGGACTTTCGTCGACTTCCTCCCGATTCTCCTGGCGGCAGCAAGGTTTATGCAGGCTGACTCCATCGAGTGGGTTCTCGCGATCCTCAAGGATTGGATCAGTCTCAACACGCGGGGTGTCGTTTGGGTCAAGTATGTTAGCGATATCAGTCGAGATCAGTGCATTCAAAAACTGAGCGCGGCCTCAAACATCTCGCTCATTCACTTCTAACCTCCCGATCCTGGCGAGGCTGCGATTTGGCTGGAGCGAGAATTGGAGCAGGTATCGCACGCAGATACCTTACCTGTAGTTTGCATTACCTTTCCGGTAACTCTGTCCGGTTCAGAGCAAAAGCTTCTTGACGCAATTCACTCCCTAAACTTGCGCCGTGAAGACTTGATCCAGCGTCCGTTGATTCAAATTTGGTGGATGGCCGACCGATTGTCTCCACTCGTCGAGATGGTTGCTCCTGATCTCACCTCCTGGTTCAAGCTGAAGCTGTCTTTGCGAGAGCTTTCCTCAACAGACCCAGGTGATCCAGTCCTAGAAACATTTGAACGGTTAAGGATGCAGCCGAATCGCTTCCGCGAAGGCTCGCTTGAGAGGGCATTGGCTGCCTATGAAAGAGCACGCGAGCAAATTGACCCTTTGAATCCCGACTCTATCGCATTTCTTGCGGCAGCCGCAGGCAGGCTCTCGTTGAGTTATGGCGCTCTTGGTATGCGGTCAGAAGCGCTTGCTCCCGCTCTCGAATCACTTCGACACTACCAGAGGCTTGCCGAACGAAATAGGGAGACTTACCTGCCGGATCTGGCAATGTCTCTGAACAATCTGGCGAATCTGAAGAGCGCCGCAGGAGAGCGGGAAGACGCGCTGGAGAAGGTGGAGGAAGCAGTGAAGCGGTATCGGGAACTCGCGATGCAGAATCGGGAAGCCTTCCAGCCGGATCTGGCGATGTCGCTAAACAATATGGCGAATATTCAGAGCGAAGTTGGGCAGATGGAACAGGCGCTGGCGACGGCGGAGGAAGCGGTGAAGCTTAGGCGGGAACTTGTAGGGCTGAACCGGGAAGCCTTTCTATCGGATCTGGCAAGGTCGCTGATTAATTTGGCGCCTATGCAGCGCGCAGTTGGGCGGCGGGAAGAGGCGCTGGCCACGGCGGAGGAAGCGGTGAAGCTGAATGGGGAACTTGTAGGGCTGAACCGGGAAGCCTTTCTGCCATATTTGGCGACGTCGCTAAACAATCTGGCGAATATTCAGAGCGACGTGGGGAAGCGGGAAGAGGCTCTGGCAACTGCGGAGGAAGCGGTGCGCCTGAGACGGGAACTAGCGGGGCGAAACCGTGAAGCTTTCCTGCCGGATCTCGCACTGTCACTAGGCGCTCTCTCTCAAATTCATGCTAGCCGCAGCGAGCACGATCTGGCGCAAGCAAAGCTCTATGAAGCGCTCACACTCTTAGTGCCCTTCTTTGAGCAGCACCCACAGGCTTTCGGCCAACTTACGCTAAAGCTGGCAAAAGACTACCAACAAGCCTGCGAGCGAAGCTCCCAAACTCCCGACCAAAGCCTCCTCGCCCGCATCGACGCCAAACGCCAACCTCAATAGAAAAAGGCCGCCTGCACCAGCAGACGGCCCTCCTCCAAATCAAAAATCCTAAGCAGCCTTACGAACCGGGATATACCCCTCAACACTAGCCACCTGCAAGTCCCGAACAATCCCCAGCTTCGACAACAACCACAACTGAATGTAAGTCATATCGATCTCATACCACGCCAACCCATGACGCGCACTCACCGGGTGAGCATGGTGGTTATTATGCCAGCCCTCACCAAAGGTAAGAATCGCAACCCACCAGTTATTCTTCGAGTCATCGCCAGTCTCAAACCTGCGAGCCCCCCACAAATGCGTAGCACTGTTAACAAGCCAGGTAGAGTGCAGCCCCAGCGTCACACGCAGAAACACACCCCACAGAACCATCGAAAATCCACCAAAGAACCACAACACCACACCAATAGTGGCGAGCGGTACCCAGTGCCAGTTATTCAACCAAACCATAAACGGATCGCGAGCCAAATCCGGCGCATACTTCGACAAGCCCTTAGTGTCGCTATGCTTGGCATCGCCCACGACCATCCAGATCAGATGCGCCCACCAAGCCCCATCACGAGGCGAATGCGGGTCACCAGGCTGATCGCTCTTCTGGTGATGCACACGGTGCGTCGCCACCCAGAAAATCGGCCCACCCTCAAGGCAAGAGGCCCCAAGCAAAGTCACGAGACGCTCAAACCACACCGGGCACTTATACCCGCGATGCGTAAGCAAGCGATGGTATCCCATGCCGATCCCCCAGCTAATCGTCAGCCAGTAAATCCCGAGCGCGACCCACAAATTGATCCAGCTAAAGTTGAACAGCGCAGCAATCGCGCCAATATGAAAAATCGAAAACGCCACAATCGTCACCGTATTCGGCTTGTTGGGGTTCGTATGTATGAGAGATGCTGTGGTTGCCATGAATGAGTTCGGTCGAATCCTTTATGTACCTTCTACATCGACCAAGTTATCAATCTGGCGAACTTTTCTGTGTAAGAGTTCTGTAATTCCTCTCGAAGTCCTCATCCCGCTTCACCGCAACACCTCGCAACCCACTCCAGCTCACGCGATATTCCCCAGGCAAATCAAGAGTTTGCATCGGAACTGGTGCCTCCATCAACACCACCTTCACCTCCCCCAAAGCCTTCAAATCAAAGCCCCGATCCCAATCCCCACGCCCATCCAGAATCACCCCGCGAGCCCC
>JBKJUN010000846.1:0-7555 GCA_046590555.1 Bryobacter sp.
CGACATCCTCCACGAGCATCCCAACTGCGATGGCGCAAGCCTCGGCAAGGCCAGCTACCGCGACTTCCTCATCTTCACCGAGACAGTACGTTCACTCGAAGGTGGAGTGATGTTGAATTTTGGTTCTGCCATCATGGGCCCTGAGGTCTATCTCAAAGCCCTTGCCATGGCGCGTAACGTTTCATTGCAAAAGGGCGAAGAGATCCGCAACTTTACTACCGCCGTCTTCGATCTCATCCCGATACAGGGAGACTTCCGCAAAGAGCTACCCAAGACCGACCCCGGCTATTATTTCCGTCCCCAGAAAACGATACTCGTCAGAACAGTTGCCGACGGCGGCGAGAGCTACTACTTCTGCGGAAACCACCGTGCCACATTGCCAGCACTCTGGAGACAATTCCAGTGAAGATCGCCGAAATCCTCAACGCCTTCTCAAAGCTGAATGTTTTGGTAGTCGGAGATATTTGCCTCGATCGTTGGTGCACCTACGATCCGGCTACGGCCGAACCTTCGCGCGAGACAGGCCTCCCGCGCATTGGCGTTGTCAGTTTCGAATCCACCGCCGGTGCCTGCGGAACTGTCGCTAATAACCTGGCAGATTTGGGCGTCGGCCGCGTCGCAATAATGGGCGCAATCGGAGAAGACACACATGGGGATGAACTCTTCAGGGCTTTGGGAATAAGAGACATTGGCGTCGACCTGGTGTTGCGTTCGCATTTGATCCAGACCTTCACCTACACCAAGCACATCAATTCCGAAACAGGCAGCGAAGACCTGCCTCGTGTTGACTTCATCAACAACTCCGCTTTGCCGGAATCACTCGATGCTCAGCTTGTACTTAGCTTCAAGAGCTACGGGTCTCTCTTTGACGCCATCCTGGTTTGCGATCAGGCGGAAACGGCCAAGGGCGGTGTTATAACCGCCGCGCTGAGAGACGCAATCAACGAAATGGCCAAGACAGACCCCAGCAAAGTGATCTGGGTGGATTCACGGAAACGAGCCGAGCTCTTCGCTGCCTGTTATTTGAAGCCCAACGAAGATGAAGCACGCGAGGCTGCCATGCGGCTCCTGGGCCACCATGACTTCATTCAGCTGCTGGGCACTCTCAGCTTGCGAGCCTTGGTCGTAACCACTGGTGAGAATGGCGCAACGGTGATGGATTCACTCGGCAGCAGAACACTGAAATCGATCTCGGTACAAAACCCGGTCGACATCTGCGGCGCCGGTGACAGTTTCTCCGCAGCAGCCGCTTCGGCCCTCGCCGCAGGAGCCACAATCGACGAAGCCGTACACCTTGGCAACCTTGTAGCCAGCATCACAATCATGAAGAAGGGCACCGGCACGGCAACACCAGCCGAAGTGCATGAGGCCGCCAGCAGGGCCGGAATCCAGTGAACACTCTTGCGATCGACATCGGCGGAACCAAATTCTCACTCGCACTCTTTGCCGGTGAAGAGATGGTGCTGCGCGAGTCCCGTCAAACTGATCGAGCCGGTGGCCCCCGCTCCATGTTGGCCCAAATCGAAGCCATCATCGGCACATGGAAGCGTGAACATGCAATTGATCGTTGCGGCATCGGCTTCGGTGGCCCGGTTGACTTTGGGCAACAGAAAGTAACGCTCTCCACTCATGTTGAAGGTTGGAGTGAAAACCCACTGGTCGAAACCATTCGCCAGATCGCCGCTGCACCGGTTGTAATGGACAACGATGCCAATGTCGGCGCACTCGGCGAAGGCATTTATGGTGCGGGGGCCGGAACCCGGCCGCTCTTTTACATGACACTCTCCACCGGAATCGGTGGTGGCATTTTGACCGGGCATGGTATCTACCGAGGAGCAGACTGGTATGCCGGCGAGATCGGCCATCTCACTATCAGACCCGGCGGCCCCGAATGCCTCTGTGGCGCTTATGGCTGCTTCGAGCGCCTCTGTTGCGGTCTCTGGCTCGAACGCGACCACGGCAAACCCGCGAGAGAACTCATGGAAGACCCAAGCTTCGTAGAACGCTACGTCGTTGATTTAAGCCTTGGCCTCAAAGCGGCCATCATGATTTTGAACCCAATGCGAATTGTCATCGGCGGTGGCATCAGCAAAGCAGGCGACAAACTTTTTGTTCCCCTTCGTGCTGAGTTGCGAAGGCAGATTACAGCTTGGTCCCGAGCCAGTATTGATGTCGTTCCCGCTGCCCTTGCCGATGACAGCGTACTCTACGGCGCACTCGCCTTAGCGAAAGAAACTTTCCCCTTATGACCTTTACTCAAACCTACCGCGACAAACTAATCGAAACCCTGAACGCACTCGACCTCACCAAAGTAGATCAGGCCATTGCCTGGTTATCAGAGGCACGAGATCAGGGTAAGACCGTCTTCACCACTGGCAACGGTGGCAGCGCCGCATCTGCATCTCACTTCGTCTGCGACATGCTCAAGGGTGCCAGTTACAAGCAGGATAAGCGCTTCCGCATCATGTCACTTCACGACAACATGCCCACGCTCACTGCCTATTCCAATGACGTCGACTATCACGACGCAGCCGTCGAACAATTGAAAAACTTTGGCTCGGCTGGCGACATAGTGATTGCCATCAGCGGCTCAGGCAATTCCCCCAACGTCTTGCGCGCGATTGAATATGCCAACTCCATCGGCTGCCGCACCATTGGGCTCACAGGTCGCGATGGCGGCAAACTGGGGCCACTAGTGCAACTACAGATTCATACGCCAGAACCTCACATGGGCCGCATTGAAGATGCCCACATGATCGCCCTGCACATGATCTGCTACCAGTTCATGGATGTGAAGTAGATCACTTCTTAAAGAGACTGTCGAAGGCTGCCCGCGCTTCCTGAGAGCTGCGTGGAGCCGATACTTGTTCAAGCGGGCGGGAAGCACCATTGCCACCGCCCAATACCTGACGGCCACCTGGAGTATCCCTGGCAACAGTCACGCGTTGTTTGAAGAACGTACACGTGTTGGCCAGATCTTTCTTGTTCACCCGCTCAGGGATAGGCTTCAGACACTGAAATCGGGTTGATGGCTCAAAGTGCGTACACTGCTTGCAACAATGCAGTGCCGAACTGCACTTGGGACAATTGGCCGTGAATTCAATGCCGTCCATCAACATCGTGGAACAGTTCCAACAGCGTGAGGCCGCGACACTTTCCACAAGCCTCGGAAGTCGTGGTCCGGTTACGTCAATAGGTGGCTTGGGACCGTTGAATTTTGGTCTGTCGTCCCGGCGACCTGCCCCATCGGGGCGGTCGTTATCGTGGTAGCCGCGTTGCGAATATTTGCGATCGCTGTCCATGCGGTCCTTTACTCCTTGAAAAACATGACACTTGCCGTGTCCCTATAAATTTCGTTGGTTTGCTCGACAAGAGGAGAATGTATTATTGGTCTCCGCTTTGCTCCCAAAGCTGGCACGGCCGATACGAGGGGCAAGTGCACGAAACGGTGATCCATCCTTTGTGTATCACAGAATCCAACAAGATTCCAGCGAAATGTTTTAGGCCCAGCGAATGAGCGCCCCACAAGGACGCGTGATCGGGTCGGTAAATTGGTTCGGCGTGATCCGCAAACCATAGCCCAGCCGTCCGGTGTGCTTCGGAACATAGTTGCATTCAAATACGCAGGCATTGCCCTTTTGTTCCCCAGCCTTCAGACTCACCACCTCAGAGCGCTCCAGCATCCCGGTGGCTGAAACAACACCCACCAAAGCCTCCACTCGAACGTCAGCCGGCTCAAGCCCGGCAAGATCCACCGTGACGCGGAAGGGCAGTTCCTGACCGCTGGTGAGCAGACTCTCAGGCGTCGGCCCCATGTCGATAAAGCGAATCTGGTTCCAGGCATCCTGAACCTTGGTCACCCATTTTGCCTTCTCGCGCGAATTCTTATATTCATCCTCACGATAGGCAATCGCTGCCTGGTAGGCCGGCTCATAAAGGCGATGCATGTATTCACGAATCATGCGCTGTGCGTTGAACTGAGGGCTGATCTTGCGAATGCAGTTACGCACTCGTTCCAGCCATTCCACAGGCAATCCGTCCTCGCCACGCTGAAAGTACATCGGGAGAATTTCGTTCTCAAGGATCGAGTAAATCCCTGAGGCATGAAACTCATCCTGGCCCGGCTCATACCCATCACGATCGCCAAGAGCAAAGCCGAGGTCCGATTCATAGGCCTCATCCCACCAGCCGTCCAGGATGCTCAGATTGGGCACGCCGTTGATGGCAGCCTTCATGCCGCTGGTGCCGCAGGCTTCTTCACCTCGGCGAGGGTTGTTTAGCCAGAGGTCAACACCCTGCACCATTTCACGCGCCACTTGCAGGCTGTAGTCTTCAACAAAAACAAGATGCTGAGCCAGTTCCGGGTCTCTCGACAATTGCACAATCTCGCGAATCAAAGTTTTGCCCGGATGATCTTTCGGGTGAGCCTTGCCGGCGATGATAATCTGCACCGGGCGGTCTTTTGAGTTCAACATCTTCTTGAGGCGAGCCACATCGCGAAAGATCAGCGTCGCACGCTTGTAGGTAGCAAAGCGGCGGGCAAAGCCTATCGTAAAGGCATCAGGGTCAAGCACCTGCTCGAGACGATGAATCTCGGTGGCACTCGCATTGCGTCGCTCTGCAGCTGTAGCCGAACGCTCCCGCACAAACTGCACCAGTTGCCGCTTCTGCTTCTTGTGTACTTCCCAAAGCTCTCGCGCAGGAATGTCTTTTACGTCGTCCCAGATCTTCGGATCCACATACCGCTCGCGCCAGTCCGGCTGTAGGTACTGGTCATACAACATGGCCAACTCACCATAGAGCATCGTAGGCAGGTGAATGCCATTGGTCACCGAGGTGATCGGCACTTCTTCTACCGGCAGACCAGGCCACAACTCAGCCCACATCTCGCGCGAAACATCACCGTGCAAAATCGAAACTGCATTGCGATAAGACGAAGCCTTCATCGCCAGAATCGCCATGGAATATCGCTCTGAGGTATCGGCTGGATTCCGGCGGCCGAGCGCAAAGAGCTGGTCAATCGGAATCCCCGCCTCTTCGCAATAAGCACTTAGATATTCATAAACAAGCCCGCCGTCAAACAGGTCGATGCCAGCCGGCACGCTCGTGTGCGTTGTGAAAATATTGCTCGCCCGCGCTGTCTCAAACGCTTCGGCAAAACTCAGCTTCTGGTCCACCATCAGCAGGCGCGTTCGCTCCAGCGGCATAAACGCAGAGTGGCCCTCATTCATGTGGAAGACATTCGGCTTTAGCCCCATCGCACTCAAGGCGCGTAAGCCACCGATGCCAAGCACAATCTCCTGCCGGATGCGGGTATGCGAATCCCCACCATAGAGCTGGTCCGTAATGTCCCGGTATTCCTGCGTCGGGTTCTGAGGGATGTTCGTATCCATCAGATAGAGCTTCACCCGGCCCACCATCATGTGCCAGACCTTGATCGATACCACCCCGCCGGGCATGGTCACTCGAACAATCAGCTCTGTACCGTCATCCTTCAGAACCGGCAGAACCGGCAACTGGTAGAAGTCGTTTACAGGAGTACGCTCCTGCTGCCAACCGTCTGAATTCAAGCTCTGCTGAAAGTACCCTTTCTGGTACAAAAGGCCAACACCAACCAAGGGGTAATTTTCATCACTTGAGGACTTCATGTGATCGCCGCTTAAAACACCCAATCCACCCGAGTAAATCGGCATGCACTCAGCTAAGCCGTATTCCATCGAAAAGTAGGCTATTAAACGATCATCGGTGTAAGCGGGAGGAGCCTGCATGTAGCTGTCAAACCGCTCGCAGGCACGCTTGTAAACAGCAAGGTAACGAGGATCTGCAGCAGCCTTGGCTAAAGTCTCAGGCTGTAGCCGGCTCAACATCAGCACAGGATTATGGCTCTCGCGCCAAAGTACTGGGTCCAGGCGACGAAATAATGCGCGTAACTGGTGATCCCAGCTCCAGAGCACATTAGTAGCAATTTCGGGCAACCTGCTCAAAGCGGGCGGTAAAGTCGGACGAACGAGAAACTCTGAGATAGGTTGGATTTGAAAAGGCATTTGTAAAAGTTAGACCTGAGTGAGAATTGAAGTCATTGAAGAACGGCTGAAACAGCTTTAGCCAATTCGTATGAGAAAGGCAATAATAGATAGCACAAACTTAACATGTTTGAGTTAAGATACTGCTTATGAAACTGAGCGCACAAGAAGAATACGGCCTTCGTTGTTTGCTCCAAATGGCAAACTCCGGCGACGGAGCCAGTCTCAGTATACCGGAGATCAGCCGCGCTGAAGGGCTATCAGTACCAAACGTTGCCAAGCTCATGCGCCTGCTGCGGATTGCAGGATTCGTTAAAAGTGTACGTGGCCAATCGGGTGGTTATAGTCTCGCCAAACCTTCAAAAACGATCCTCATCGGTGACGTGCTCGAAGCTCTCGGTGGCAAGCTCTTTGGGGAGAAATTCTGTGGACGGCATTCCGGGCTCGAAACCGCATGTGTTCACAATTCGGATTGCAGCATGCGGGCATTGTGGCTTGGCTTGCAGCACATGCTCGAAAAGGTTTTGTTTCACACAACCCTGGCCGAACTGATGCAAAAAGAAGTCGGCATGCACGAGATGCTCGCGTCCCGGCACGGTGCGTTGATTCTGCCTCAGCCCATCAACGGCAAAGCTGCCAACGCCTAATCGAGCAGGATGCGTCACAATGAGTGCTGAGTATGCACTCGCCCCGCCTTACTAATTCCCGCTTGGGATCTTTTCTTGCATCCCGATGGATGCTCTATGGCCCGGTATTGCTCCTGGCTTGCCTGATCGCTGGTGGTGCATGGTGTGGCTACCAGGAATACCAGCGCCGCAGTCTGGCTGCCATCGAAGCTGCGAACCCCAAGCCGGTCCCAGACCCTCTCGTACAAACCTATTCCGGCAAGATCCGTGCCCGCAACACCGTCTTGATTCCAGCTCCCATCGACGGCACTCTCGAATCGGTTGAAGTAGCCGACGGCGATGAAGTCTTTGAAGGCCAACTGCTCGGCAAGATCCAGAACACTGCTGTCGAAGGTCAAAAACAAAAGACAGAAGAAGATCTCGACCGCGCCCAAGGCAAACTCGCTGACCTCGAGAGCCAGTTACTATCGGCACGCCTCGAAGCCAGCCGTGCCAGCGCAGATCTGGCCCGAGTGCGGGCTGAATATGAATCGGCATCAAGAGCCTTCGACAAACTACAGAAGCTCTACCGTGAAGGTGCAGCCGCCCGCAAAACTTTCGAGAAATCCGAAGCAGACTTCCGCAAACTCGTAGAAGATCTCAAAGGCACTCAAGACTCTGCCAATAGCTCTGAAGTAAAGGTCTCACGCCTCCAGGCAAGTGTCGAAGAAGCCAAGACCCGCTTGCGTGAGAAGACAGAAGATCTCGAAGAAGCAGACACAGAATTACTCACAGGCACGGTAAAGGCCCCGGTCTCAGGTCTGCTGATCGGTCACCGGAAGAACCCGGGCGAGCAGGTAACTCGCGATATCGAAGATCTCTTCGAGATCGCCAGCGATCTGACGGCTATGGAGATCCTCACCGAAG
>JBKJUN010000891.1:0-1937 GCA_046590555.1 Bryobacter sp.
AATCGCGCAGTTGCAGCGCGATTGGCTCCGCTATCGGTCTAGTCCCTTTTCGGTTCATTTCCAGTCGCCTCCTCGCGACTCTTTGAACCTACCTGCTCGGCCAGCCACCAGTCACGCAGGTTTGCCGAAAGGACACGGTACTTGATTAGCGGCGAGCGGCCTTTCCAGCTTCGCTCGACGAGTTCCGCCGGGGGCATCCACAACAAAAAGATATGGAAATGTTCCAGGAAGTCTGGTAGTCTGCCGGTAGCAGTTGCGAACGTTTCATGGCGAACAGTCCCCCTATTGACGAGTTGAGCAGGGAAGAGTTGATCGTGATCGTGCGCGGACTGCAAGAGCGAATTGCGGCTCTTGGCAAGCTGATCGAACAGTTGAGGCGTAAGAAGAGCCGCCAAGCTTCGCCGTTTTCAAAAGAGAAGCCCGTCCCGAATCCCAAGCGACCTGGCCGCAAGAAGGGAGAAGGTAATTTCAATCGACGGCAAGCCCCGCCCGGTAAACCCGATGTGACCGTGGAAGCGAAGGCGCCATCGTGTTGCCCCGACTGTGGTGGCTCCCTCGAGCAAATCGGCGTGGAGCAGGCGACCATAGTTGAGTTGCCCAAGCTGCCTACGCCGCAGATCACGGCGTATGAAGTCGCTGTTTGCCGCTGTCGCGGCTGTGGCAAAAAAGTGCGGGGCACCGCGCCGGGCTTAGCTGCTGATCAGTTTGGAGCGACCGCCCATCGGGTTGGTCCGACGGTAATGGCGGCGGCGCATAGCCTGCACTATGGAATGGGGATTCCCCAGCGGAAGGTTCCAACCGTGCTGAGTGAACTGACCGGGGTACGGATCACCCAATCGGCATTGGCGCAGGATGCATTGAGACGAGCCAAAGGCAACGCGGGGGCCGAGTATCAAGGCTTGCGGGCTTCGGTGAAGGATTCAGCGTTTGTGCATACCGATGATACGGGGTGGCGGGTCGGGGGCAAGGTCGCGTATTTGATGGGATTTGAGACGGCGGATGTGTGCCTTTATCAGATTCGGATGCGCCATCGGAACGAGGAAGTGAGGGAAGTGATTCCGGGCGACTATGGCGGGGTGATGATCAGTGACCGGGGAAAGAGCTACGACGCCAAAGAGTTTGTTCGAGTGGAGCAGCAGAAGTGTTTGGCGCACTTTTTGCGGAACATCGCTGATGTGGTGATGGACAAACGGGGTCGGGCGAGGGAGTTTGGGTTAAAGGGGAAGGCGCTACTTCGGGAAGCGATGGAGTTGGGCCGGGCCCGGGTAGGTCTTCCAGAGGCGGAATTCAAAGAAAAGGTGGATGACGTCCAGAGGCGGATGACGCACCATCTGCGGGACCGCGTTTTGAAGGACGGCGATAACCAAAAGTTGTTGCACGGATTGGGAAGGCAGAACGATGAAGGGTTTTTGCTGCGCTTTCTGTCTCCTCCCTACGTTGAGCCAACCAACAATCGGGCGGAGAGAATGCTGCGTCCGGCGGTGATCGCGCGGAAGGTGTCGCACTGTTCGAAGAATCAGGCCGGCGCGAACGCCTTTGCGATCTTCGCCAGTCTGGCCCAAACCGCGCGGAAGAATGGATCGGGATCAGTCACCGAAGCCTTTCGGCAACTCTTCTCAGAGCCCCCCGTCGCCCCGGCCCAATAGGCGTCGGCAGACCGCTAATCAATTACGGGCGACTCGTGCAAACAAGCACGGCAACAGGTCGACGTGCCATATGAGGATCAGATAGTTGATAGGGCCAGTGTCGGCAATCACCAACTGCACGAATTAGAATCCAAGCTCTTGTAGAGCCCGCCGTTCGCTTTCGAAATCGTCAATCGTGTATTCCTCGTACACACCGTGCGCTTTGAAAAAACCATCGAGTTCGATGCGCTCGAGGCCGAGCATCTTGCGAAGTTCCACCTTGGTGATGCGTTCGGCACGGAATTCTTCGAG
>JBKJUN010000543.1:0-3627 GCA_046590555.1 Bryobacter sp.
CGACGTGAGAGGCCCGAAGGCTTCTATGCCTCCGGGAACGGTTCGTGGCTATGATGTGCGGACCGGGAAGAAAGTGTGGGACTTCAACACTGTGCCAGGTAAGGGGGAATTTGGGAATGAGACCTGGCTTGATGAATCGTGGAAGACGAGCCGGGGGGTGAGTGCCTGGGCACCTCTGAGTGGGGACGAGGAATTGGGTTATGTGTATCTTCCCTTGAGTACGCCTTCGAACGATTACTATGGCGGGAATCGACCTGGAGACAATCTATTTGGGACGAGTGTTGTTTGTGTTGAGGCCAAGACGGGGAAGCGGGTTTGGCACTTTCAAACGACGCATCATGATATCTGGGATTATGATCCGCCAGCAGCGCCTACGCTGACGGATATCACCGTGGGAGGGAAGAAAATTCGCGCGCTAACGCAGGTGACTAAGCAGGGCTTTGTGTTCGTGCTGGACCGCGTGACAGGCGAGCCGGTGTGGCCGATTGTGGAGAAGCCGGTGCCGCAGTCGAGCTCTGGCAAAGAGAGAACGTCAGCTACGCAGCCGGTGCCGAGTAAGCCTGCGCCATTTGACCGTCAGGGGGCTAGCGAGGCGGACGTGATTGACTTCACGCCGGCCTTGCGGGAGAAGGCACTGGAGATCTTGCGGCAGTATGATGCGGGGCCGCTGTTTACGCCTCCTTCGTTTCGAGGGGCGATTGCGCTGCCTGGTTCGCAGGGTGGGGCGAGTTGGGCCGGAGCAGGGTTTGATCCGGAGACGCAGACTCTCTTTGTGCCATCTATTACGCGACCTACCGTCGACAAACTCTATGAAAAGCTGGGGGCAGAGACTACCGATAGCCTGACCGGGCTTCGTTTTCTGCTGCTCGGGCCCGAAGGATTGCCTTTGTTCAAACCGCCCTTTGGAAGAATCACGGCGATTGATCTGAAGACTGGTGAGCGGAAGTGGATGGTGGCCAGCGGAGAGGGGCCGCGCAATCATCAAGCACTACAGGGGCTGAAGTTGCCGAAGCTGGGCTGGCCGTTGCGCACCTTCATGCTGGTGACCAAAAGCTTGCTCTTTGCTGCTCAGGAAGGGCCTGTGGGACCTGAAAGAACTGGCAATGGCCGGATTGAAGCCGATCATACAATTCGTGAAGCCAAGCTGCGGGCCTATGACAAACAGAGCGGTGCAGAGGTGGCGGAGTTTGACTTGCCTTCGAACGCGACAGGATCGCCGATGACTTATGTCTCAGGAGGGAAGCAGTTTATCGTTGTCGCCGTGGGTGGATCGAATCTGCCAGCGGAGTTGGTTGCGTTCTCGCTTCCTTAGCCGCTTATTTGTAGGCGATGGCGGCGCTGGAGGGACCGGCGAGGTGGATGACTTCAAAGCGGGTGAAGCCGACTTCGGTGCACCAGCCGCGGAAGTCCGCGCCGGAATAGTCGAATGCGTCGCCGAATTCAATCAGCATGTTGAGGGACATGAGAAGTCCCATGAGGTTCTCGCGGCGTTGGTCGTCGATGAGAGCTTCGATGGCAATCAAGGCTCCACCGGGAGGCAGGGCGTCGTAGGCAGCACGGATGAGGTGCATCTTCTTTTCAAGATTCCAGTCGTGGAGGATCATGCCCATGGTGATGACGTCGGCCTTGGGGAGCGGGTCTTTGAAGAAGTCTCCGCTGGCTGTCTCGATGCGGTCTGAGAGGTCGGCGGCGGCGATGTGGCGTGTGGCAATGGGGGCGACGGGCGGAAGATCAAAGCTGATGCACTGGAGCTTCGGGTGTTGCTTGGCGGCTTCGATAGAGAGTAGACCTGTGGCGCCACCGATGTCGCAGAGCGTCTTGTACTTTGAGAAGTCGAATTTGTGAGCCAGGGTTTCGAAGTTGATTCGGGAGAGTCCTGCCATCGCACCCATGAATTGTTCGAGTCGTGGGATCTCTGCGTAGAGCTCTTCGAACATCCCTTTTTGACCGTGTTTGACTTCGTTTTGGGGTGACCCGGTGCGGAGGGCCGTGGGGAGATCGTTCCAGAATTTGAATAGGCGATCGTTGAGCATGATGAGCATGCCACCGATGTAACGAGGGCTGGTACGGTCGAGAAAGAGAGCGCCAGCGGGGGTGTTGAAGTATGTGGCCGCTGGGCCATCGCCGTCGCGGTCGAGGAATTTCATGGCGACTAGGGAGTCGAAGAAGTCGCTGATCGCGCGCGGGTGCAGGGCGAGTTCTGCGCCAAGTTCTGCGCCGGTGAGACGGCGGGTGCCAAGAGTTGTGAAGAGGTCGAATTCGACGGCGGTGAGGAGGACTTTTGAGGACCAGAAGGCGAACGCGGTTTGGAGGATGGGGCCGTGGTCGAGGGTGGGGGTCTGCATGGGGTTCGGGTCTCTTGTGATTGTATATTGTCATGGAGAAACCGGATTCGATGTGTGGTGTTGATATCGGTAGGATGGAGTTATGTCACAAGTTCCCGCTTTTGATCGAATCACCATAGAGCCCGGGAAGTGCGGGGGCAAACCTTGCATTCGGGGGATGCGGATCACTGTCCGGCGTGTGCTTGAGATTTTGTCGACGTATCGTAATCGCGAAGAGATTTTTCGCGATTATCCCTATCTGATTGAGGAAGACTTAAAGCAGGCGCTTCAATTTGCGGCAGTTGCCGTAGACGACGAAATCCACGATTTTCATCGCGTGGCATGAAGCGCATCTTACTCGATCAAGGCCTATCGCCGAGTGCTGCGGTCTTTTTGCGGAATCAGGCGTGGGATGCTTTACATGTGATCGAAGTTGGCCTCGATAGTGCTCAAGATCTCGAGATTATTGAGTTTGCAGGGCGAGAAGGTAGAGCCTGCATCACTCTGGATCATGATTTTCATGCGCATTTGGCATAAGCACAGAAAGAAGGGCCTTCCGTAGTGCTCATCCGGATTGAGGGATTGGCAGCACATGACCAAGCGGAGCTGATACAGCAGGTGTGGGAGAGTTGTGGCGAAGCTATTGGGGCAGGTGCTGCAGTGTCGGTTGACTTGACCTCGATGCGTGTTCGAAAGTTGCCTTTGAAGTAAGTTTGATTGTTTATTTGCTTTTGCTTCGTAGGATTCCGCTGCTCGTGATTGACGACGCTTTGGCGGCAGCTGATCAGGAAAGGCTTGAAGGTACTACATAAGTATTGCAGGGCCTTAGCGATAAGATTCAAACGCTTGTGTTGACAGTATCCGTAAGACCAAACCCAGTCAGCTAAATCACCCCTGTTGTGGACGCCGCAGCCAACCTGCTGGAGTCCTGGAATCCAGATCCCGGATATTGACGCGCCCCAGACCCGGCAGCACATCGAGCAAGTACTCCCGCACCGGCACTCCTAGCCTTCGGCAAGACTCGAGCACACTCAAAATCGCAGCCACCTTCGGCCCGGCCATAGGGCTCCCCACATGGATCCAGTTCTTGCGGCCGAGCGCAATCCCCCGCATCGAGTTCTCCGCCAGATTGTTACTCAACTCCAACTCTGGATAATTGAGAACCCGCTTCAACCTCACCCAAAGCGACAGCGTGTAATTCACGGCCTGACCGAGCGCACTGGCAGGCAACGCTTCGCGGCTCAGCTTTTTCAGTTCGGTCTCCATCGCCAAGACCAGTGGCTGCATCTTCTCCTGCCGCAAC
>JBKJUN010000052.1:0-7208 GCA_046590555.1 Bryobacter sp.
CTCGAAGAAGACCGGCTCTGCAACGCAGTTTATCGAGATTCCCGATCTAAGGAATAAACGGTTGGCGATGTCTGACCTGGTGGTGTCGAGCGAGGGCTGGATGGAGAGGAATGAGACCGAAGGTGGGCCGGCGCAGCGGATCATGAGACCGGGCGCGAAGTTGTCGTATGGGGCGATGGTTTACAACGCGCGGATGTCCAAGGGAGTCAGTAGCCCCAATCTTGAGACTCAGGTGGTGTTGTTTAGCAATGGGAAGGTGGCATATACGGGGAAAAAGACTCCATTTCAGCCTGCCGGGTTCAAGGAAGGAGAGAGTCTGAGCGTGTCGGGGACGCTGCAGTTGGGTGGGCAATCAGCGGCAGGGGAATATGTTTTGCAAATCGCGGTGCGGGATTTGGATGCTCCGAAGAAGTATCAGATCTCGGTTCGGTCGGTTGAGTTTGAAGTTCGGCACTGAGCAGGGAATTGCACTTAAGTCGGGTGCTGGGCTTGCTTTAGGAATCTAGAATCATCCTCCGCACTGTAAGTACCGTGATGTCGTCGTTCTGGCCCCAAGCCTTGGCTGTGTCGGCGATCTGTTGGGCGGACTGCCCGCTGGACTCGCAAGTGCGGTCGAAGCCGAAGAGTTCGCGTTGGTTGTTCTCGGCCTCTACCACTCCGTCAGAGACAAGAGTGACTTGAGAGCCTGGGAGGAGATTTATCATCGTGTCTTGCCACTCTGCTTCAGCTATCACCCCGAGAGGAAGCCCAGCGGCCAGGTCCAGTTGGCGACCATCGCAATAGGGAGCAGGATGGCCTGCGCTGGCGATTGTTAATTCTCCACCCGGTCGATAGCGAATGACGCAGCAGGTGACGAAGCCGCCCTGGCCGAGCAGGGCTTCGTTGAGTCCTGCGAGGATTTCTGCTGGGGACGAGGACTTTTCGCGGCGTAAGGCTCCGATTGCGACTGAGACCAACATCGCGGCCTTCAGGCCTTTGCCGCTAACGTCGCCCACCAGTGCTACTCGTGAGCCATCGAGGCGATCGAGCACCTGGTAGAAGTCCCCGCCCACTTCTGAAGCGGGTTGGTAGACGGCGTCGATGGTGATCTCGGCTCCGCTTTGTACCGAACCCGGCAGCATGAGTGACTGTACTTCAGCGGCAGCAGCGAACTCGCGGCTCAAGCGCTGTTTCTCGCTCGCCAGGTTGGCCGCTCGGCGATTCATCAGGATCGCCATGGCGAAAGTGACCAGCAACAGTGTCAATAACCGAATCGTTTGTAGCATCAAGCCTTGACTCTCGGTCAATTGCAAGAAGCGCACAGCGAAGTGCTGGATCAAGGTTCCCGACATATGGAAGAGGAGGACAGCGTGCATCGCAGGCAGTTGACCACGAATGGTTGAATATTGCCAGGCGAAAGGAAAGTAGTAAACGAACCAGACCACTGTGGCGGCGAGAATCAACATGCGCTGGGTTTCAATTGAGAGCGGGGCATCGAGCAGTTGGCTGGCCATGGCAGTGCAGGCGAGCGTGTACATGAGAGCCGCACCCAGCCACCCGGCGAGCGTATGGCGTGAGGAGAAGAGTTCAATCAGGAGAAACGGTAACACCAACACCCCGCCCGAGAGCGAAAGGGCCATGCCGATGTTGGAGAACACCACGCGTTCCAGACCCAGACTTTCCGGATACAGGGGGATTAGCCGAAAGCCCAGACTCCCGGCGAGAAAGAGGCCGAACCAGAAGTACTCGCGCGAGTCTCTGCGGGAGAGCGGCAGGGTAAGAAAAAACAATATGGCCATGGCGATGGCGGCGGAAATCAGCAGGCCATTAAGACGGCCGCTCAACCGGTCGGCATGCCAGAGTTTTTCCTGCGCTTGGATTCCTGCAAGGCTTCCTATGAATGACGCACTCGATTCGGTCTCGGCCGGTATAGTGTAGGCGGAGGGAATACTTCGCACGCGGAAGGCGAGCAGGAGCTTTGAGCCTGTTGGACGAGAAAGAGGGAAGACTGCTATTGCCGGCAAGCGGAGTTCGGTTGCACGGAATCCACCGAAGGTGCCGATCTTCTGGCCATCGGCGTAGACCTCATAAGCGAATGCCGCACCAAATGGCCCTGCCAGCAGGCTGAGGGGCTCGTTTGGCATTGTTGCGGGGAGGTCGATATGAACGCGATACCAGCGCTTGCCGAATTCCTGATTTACTCGATCGGGCATCGCGATGCTGGGCCACTTTGAGTCATCGAAGGCTGGTTGCGCCCAACGGGGATCGTCGCCTTCCTGGAACTTCCATTGGCCGGTTAGAGCCTGCGGTTGAGAAATGCTTTTGATCGATATGGATTGTCCATTTAGGATTGTGGCGAAGAGGCAGAGGTAAAGCAGTTTCATGAGATTCTCCGCACGATATCGAACTGGAAGTCGTCTGAGGATTCACTTGTAGGCACAATCCCTCCATACTGTTTACGTTTTGTTGGGAGACGTTGAGATAGCCTAAAGCCATTTTCTTGATCCAGGACGGCCAACTTCCAGCGACCTATACCGCTGGACCCATGACGGACGACGACTTCGCCGCGCTTTTTGCCGATCACCCCGATCTCTCGTTGGAAATGACTGCCGAGGGCGAAGTTATCATTATGGCTCACGTCTACTCTTTCACTGCTGCGCAAAATGTGCGTATCACCATGCGATTGGGCGTCTGGGCTGACCAAGATGATCGCGGAATCAGCTTCGATTCCTCCGCTGGTTTCGTCCTGCCCAATGGTGCACGGCGCGCTCCTGATGCCTGTTGGTTGTTGACCAGCCGCTTTGAAACGCAAGACCGCAAAGGCTTCATGCACCTCTGTCCGGACTTTGTCATCGAACTTCGCTCCGATACCGACCGGCTGAAGCCGCTTCAGCTCAAGCTGCAAGAGTACATGGCAAATGGCGCGCAGTTGGGTTGGCTGCTGGACCCCTAAACCGAATCCGTCGAGATCTACCGGCCGGATGGCAGCATGGAACGCATCGCCGACGCCACGCGCGTCGAGGGCGAAGGCCCCGTCGCCGGATTCGTCCTTGAGTTGGCGCGGGTGTGGAACCGGCTGGGCAAGTAGGGGCTTCATTTCGTCCTCCGCACTGTGACCACGGTGATGTCGTCGGTTTGGCCCCAGGCTTTAGCGGCATCGGCAATCTCTTGTGCCGGCTTGGTTGAGATCTCTCGGGTGCGGTCAAATCCGAAGAGTTCGCGTTTGGTGTTTTCGGCTTCGACGACTCCGTCTGAGACAAGCGTCATTTGGCTGCCCGGAGGGAGAATACATTCCACCTCCTGATAAACGGCATCGGCTGAAATTCCAAGAGGCAGTCCGGCATCCAGTTCCACCTCCAGGCCGTCCAGATAGGGATTTGGATGTCCTGCGCTGGCGGCCAACACACGTCCACCTTCCTCATATCGCAAACAACAACAGGTGACGAAACCGCCGCCCGCGTGCCCGGCCAAAGCTTGATTCAAACCGGCCAGAACCGCTGCCGGAGACGACGAAGTTTCACGCCGCAATGCCCCGATCGCCACCGACACCAGCATCGCCGCGCGCAGGCCTTTGCCGCTGACATCGCCGACCAGCACAATATGACCACCGTCGGGGAAGGCTAGAGTCTGGTAGAAATCGCCGCCTACTTCGGATGCCGGTTGGTAAGCGGTATCCGTATGAAAGCCTGAGCCGGAATCAATGGAGGTTCCGGGCAATAGCAACTGCTGTATCGCTCGCGCCGCCTCAATCTCGCCCGTGAGCCTTTCGCTCGCCGCGCCGAGACCGCGGATCAGTTGAATGGTGAATATAGTCCCAATCAATATTGTCGCGATGGAAGTGAATTCCCAACGGATCCCGTAGATTGTGAGATTCACCTTGTCCGCTCCAGCCATTAATGTCAGTACTAACAACAGCCACGACAGCGCCAATAAGCAAATACCAGCGGGTATAACTGCGGCCGAGCGGTCCGCCTGCCGCCACGCGAGGATCGCGGCCTTGGCCAAGACAGCGCATAGTGCCGCTTCCATCAAGGCAAGTACGGTCAGCGGGAAGAGGAAGCTCAACTGGCCTTGGGTCGCGTTGCTCACCACGTGGAGGGCAAAAGCTAACCACGCCATCGCTTGTAGTGTCTTTTTCATGACGCCGTCGTTGATGAGCGGAAGCGCGAACTGCAACAGAAACAGGGGTCCCAGCGTCAAAGCGAGCCCGACGAAGGTCGTAACTCCATGCGACCAATCGCCGGCCAGCGTGAAGAAAATCCAGCCATGAGTGACCGCCTCGATAAGCAGGAAGCAAGCAAACCAGGCCAGTTCGCGCCGGCTGGATTGAAACAGCCAACACACCAGAAGCAGCAGGCCAAGTATGAACTCGATTGAGGCCGCTGCCAGCATGCCAGCAGCCACTCGTTCCCGAACAGCCATTGATGCGCGTCCCGCGTCGTGCGGTGCGTTGTAGGCGTAGGTGAGTAGATACGGACCTGCGTCCGGGAGCCCGGCGAGCCCAAATTCTGGGGGGATCAGATTGCCTGAATACCAAAGGCGCAACGACACGCGAATTCGACGCGCGCCTTTAGGAACGGCTCCCGCCGGGAGGCTCATAGTTCGTGGCCGTGCTGTGTAAGTTTTGAAGAAGCTCGGCCCTCCAATCGCACCCGCTAAGATACCGTTCACATAGACTTCGTACACCTCGTTGAGGCCTCCGATGGTGATAGCCAGTTGCGTCGTGTCGGCCCATTCAGGAAGGTCAATCGTGCGTCGCAGCCACCAGTAACCTTGCGGTTGCTTACCCGTCCGAGGCAGCCGAATCGTTGGCCATGCTGAATCGTCGAATTCCGCTGAGGCGTATTCTGGACGATCGCCGGTTTGAAAGCGCCAATCGCCGGAAAGGTCCACGTAAAGCGCCGGACTTTGGCCCGCCAGCAATGCGGCAAAGGCCAACAGCGTCAAAATGAACTTCATCCCATCCTCCGGACCATAACCACGGTGATGTCGTCGTTCTGGCTTGCGTAGTAAACTTTAGCTATGGAAAACGTAGCGACTAGTGTACGCATTACGGGCGATGCCATTGGTCTACTCTCCAAGTTGGCGTCGAAGCTGGGCCAATCGAAGGCGCAGGTGATTCGTCGCGCCCTCGAGGAGATGGAGGAGCGAGTTTTCTGGATCGAAGTGAACGCCGCTTTTGCCCGCGACGCCGATGACCCAGCGGAACAAGCACGCCAGCGGGCGGAAATCGCCATTTGGGAAAAGGCTTCCGCAACCGACTTTACGGATGAAAAATGGTAATCGAGCGGGGCCAGATTTTCTGGTGTGGTCTGGATCCCGTCGAAGGCCATGAGCAGGGGACGACTCGCCCGGTAGTGATTGTTTCGATCAATTTGTACAACGCATCTCGAAGCCCATTGACCGCGATCGTACCCTTGACGCGGGCACCGGCTAAGAACCCTCTTCACGTTACTTTTTCTCCAGAGCAGACCGGGCTGGACACGCCGTCCACCGCCCTGATTGACCACGCCCGCTTCATTGACCGAGTGCGCCTGCGCGGAGTCGCCATTGGCAAGCTTGAGCCGTCGGCGATGGCCTTGCTTGACCGTAACTTGAGCCGCGTCTTCGGACTTTCTACTTAGCTCGTTCATCCAATCCTCCGAACCGTCACCACGGTGATGTCGTCGTTCTGGCCCCATGCCTTGGCCGCCGCCGCGATCTCGCCCGCAGACTTCCCGCTGATCTCGCGCGTCCGATCAAAACCGAACAACTCGCCCTTCGGATTGGCCGCCTCGACGATGCCATCGGTTAACAGGGTGATCGTCTCGCCCGCCGCCACGCTCGCCAACGTCTCCGAGTACGCCAGCCCCAGCGCCACGCCCAACGGTAAACCTGGCTCCGTTTCGATCTCTTCCCCATTGCGATACGGATTCAAATGCCCGGCATTGGCAATGGTCAATTCCCCGTCGATCCCGCACCGGCAGACGATCGCCGTCACAAAGCTGCCGGAGCCTACACCCACCACGCAGTTCATCACCCCCAACAGCGCCGCCGGTTGCAGATCCGCATGCGAGCGAATCACCCCGGCCATCATCGATACCACCAGTGCCGCCTTCAAACCCTTGCCGCTGACGTCGCCCACCACCACCAGCAGCGCGCCATCGCTGGCCGTCAGTACCTGGTAAAAGTCGCCGCCTACTTCCTGTGCCGGTTCATAAACGGATTCGACAGCGAAGCCGGACTGCACGGTCGTCGCGCCGGTAATCAGCAATTGCTGCACCACGCGCGCGGCTTCCAGTTCGCTCGCCAGGCGTTGACCCTCTCGCCGGTCTGAGCCCAGGTTGATGATCAGCAGAGTCGTGAGAATCGCCGCGAATGCGGCGGTCATCGTCGATTGCGAACTCCACAAATATCCCGCCCCATTCACGAAGACGGGAAAGAGCCCGAGCCCCCCGGAATTCAGACGGGTCAAAGCCAGCAGCACCAGCGTTCCCGCCATCAAGTGGGGAATGGGCCTTTGCCGCAATCCGCCATTTCGCCACCAGCCCCACGTCACCAGCAGAATCGCCGCCACATCCATCCATCGCGCAGCGATCCGCCACTGCTGTCTCTCAAGGGTGACGGCAAACCCAATTGCAACTCCCCAAATCAAGGCCCGCCACCTGCCTGGGCGCAGCCCTACAGACGCCAGGACGAGTTCAATTAAACAGGCTTCGCTAGTCAGGTTTTGCCATGGGGCTGCAAAAGGAGGGGCCGCGTCCTCGAGCAGGAAATGGAAGTTGCGCCAATCGAAGCCCGCGCGGAACGCCACTAGCAACCCAAGCCAAAGCGTCTCCGTTCTGCCCCGATTGGTCAGCCACAGCAGCCCCAACAAAACAACGAAGGAAAAAAGCAAGACCGAGAGCACCACGACTGGCGTGTAGAGTATGCGCTGCTGGGCCAACACGTCAAAGTCACGCTGGCCTCTCGCGGAACGCGTATCCGTCACAAGATAGGAACCACCCTTATAAATCGTCAGGGTCTGCGAGCCGAAGGTGTAATCTCGCGCCCGAACCGCCACCGTCAGGCGGGAGCGACCGGCGACGGCAGCGGCAGGAATTATGTGCGTGCGCGAGCGCGCCGGATGCACAGCTGTATTATCGAAGAACGGTCCGGTGTCCGCTATGCGCACCCCGTTGACGTAGACCTCATACACTGGGCTCACCGGCCCCAACGTCAAGGCCGGCCTTGACGTTGGGGCCGGTGAG
>JBKJUN010000131.1:0-8757 GCA_046590555.1 Bryobacter sp.
AGGCGAGCAGCCCGGGTGGGGCGGGTTCACAGGCCAATCGCCTCAAGAATATCAAGGCTATGGCTGGGCCAAAGCAGTGCATCCAGAGGATGCGAAAGCGACCATCGATGAGTGGAATCGGGCTGTCGCCGAACGCCGGAAATTTGTTTTTGAACACCGTGTCCGCCGGCACGATGGAATTTGGCGGAATTGTTCCATTTGCGCTCTGCCGATGATCGACCACGCCGGTGAGATTCAAGAATGGGTCGGGGTACATACCGACATCACTGACCGCAAGGCTGCCGAAGCACGATTGCATGAAAGCGAGCAGGTTTTTCGCTCGATCTTCGATGAATCCGCTGTCGGCATAGCGCAGTTATCGGCATCTACTGGCCGGTTCGTGTGCGTCAATCAGAAATTCTGCAAACTCACCGGTTACTCGGCTGCAGAATTGGCGGAAATGGGCCCAGAGAATCTCACATTCGATGAAGACCGCGTTAACGATAGTATCGCGGTGTCGGCACTATTTAAGGGCGACGTTCCGTCCTACGAAACAGAAAAGCGATATGTCCAAAAAAACGGGCAAATCATCTGGGTGCATATCTATGCGACGCTGCTTCGTGACATCCTCGGCCGCCCTGACCGTACCGTCGCCGTCGTTCAGGACATCACGGCCCACAAGGAGTCCATAGCGGCACTTCGACAAAGCGAAGAATTTAGCCATACCGTGCTCGAAAGCAGCCCGGACTGCGTGAAAATATTAGACGAAAACGGTCGGCTCCAGTTCATGAACCTGAACGGATTATGCCTATTAGAAATCGACGATTTCTGCCGGATCAAAGGCCAGCCATTGTGGAACCTATGGCCGGATGCCGAACAAGCCCAGGTGCGCGAGGCCTTCGAAAAGGCGAAGCGCGGCGATGTTGCGCACTTCCAGGCGAGTTCACCGACGGCGAAAGGGATCCAGAAGTGTTGGGACGTAATGGTTTCCCCTATTCCGAGCGGCGACGATCAACCAAGAAGGTTCATTTCCGTCTCGCGCGATATCACCGAGCTCAAGGAAACCGAATCACGATTGCATGAAAGCGAGCAGGGTTTTCGCTCGATCTTCGATGAATCCGCTGTCGGCATGGCGCAGTTATCGGCATCTACTGGCCGGTTCGTGCGCGTCAATCAGAAATTCTGCAAACTCACCGGTTACTCGGCTGCAGAATTGGCGGAAATGGGCCCACAGAATCTCACATTCGATGAAGACCGCGTTGACGATAGTATTTCGGTGTCGGCAGTATTAAAGGGCGACGTTCCGTCCTACGAAACAGAAAAGCGATATGTCCAAAAAAACGGGCAAATCATCTGGGTGGATATCTATGCGACGCTGCTTCGTGACATCCAAGGCCGCCCTGACCGTACCGTCGCCGTCGTTCAGGACATTACCGCCCGCAAGGATGCCGAAGTGTCATTGCGCGAGAGCGAACAGCGCTACCGGTCTCTGGTAGAACAGGTGGAGGACGGCATTTTAGTCGCTGACTCCAGTGGCCAATTTCTGGATGCCAATGGCGCGGCTTGCAAAATGCTGGGCTATGAGATCGATGAGCTGCGGCTTCTCACCGTAGTCGATGTCGTTTCGCCAGAAGAACACGAGCGCATGACTGGGCAGTTCAAGGAATTGGCGTCCGGGGAAAAGGTTCAAAATGATTGGCGCTTTAAGCGCAAGGATGGTTCGACCTTCATGGGAGAACTTGTGGGCCGCAGCCTATTCGATGGCCGGCTGCTAGGCATTGTCCGGGATGTGACTGAACGGAAAAAGTTGGAGATGGAACGCGAGGAGGCTTTGGCGCGCCTTCGCGCCTTCACCGGATGCGCTCCGCTTGGAATTGCGTTTTTCGATGAGGATCTGCGCTACAGGATGGTCAACGAAAGCCTGGCAGAGATGAATGGTTTATCCGTCGAAGCGCATCTGGGCCGAACCGTGGAAGAGGTCATTCCAGACTTGGCGAGCCAATCCCGCGCGGTACACCGTCAGATTCAGGAGACGGGCCTTGCGATCATCGATCACGAGTTTACAGGACAAACGCAAAAGGCACGCGGCGAGATACGGCAGTGGTCTGGAACAATGTTTCCCGTGGCGGCTGCGGACGGCCGGCAAATTGGCATAGGTGCCGTGATTCTGGATGTGACCGATCGGAAACGCGCGGAACACGCATTGCGCGAGAGCGAATTGCGATTTCGTGCGTTGGTGGAGACAGTGCCCGCCATCCTCTATTCGCTGACGCCGGCAGGAGAACTAGACTTCTTGAGCCCGAAGTTCACTGAGATCACGGGCCTTGCCAATCTAGAGGCTACGGATCACGCTGCTTTGCCATACATCCATAGCGAGGACCGCCCGAAGTTTCTGCATCGATTGACGAGAGCCTTAATCAGTGGGAAGCAATTTGAATGCGAATACCGTCTTTTCGGGCACGATGGGCGATACCGTTGGTTTATGACTCGAGCGTTGCCGGTGATGGACGAGACCGGCCGGATTGTCAAATGGTTCGGAGCCGCCTACGATATCGATAAAAAGAAACGAGATGAGGCAACCCTTCAGGCCCTCAACAAGGAACTGAACCGATTCGCTTTCGCCGCCGCCCACGATCTGCGGGAGCCGTTGCGCAATATCAGGGGCTACACGGATTTGCTGGTGGAACACGCCATTAGCGCTAGCCCATTGTTGGACGAAGGGCAATTGCTAAAAGCAGGGGCTGTAGTGGCAAGTAGCGTTGAAAGAATGGATCAGCTATTGGCAGACTTGCTTGAATACAGCGCGATTGGTGATGGAAGCGGTAATGCGCATGAGTTCGGAACTAGTGTGGCTATTCAAAAAGCGGTGGACCATTTAAGCAATAGCATTGCAAAATCGGGTGCCGAGATCGTAGTCGGAGACCTGCCGGCGATTCATGCGCGTGAAAGCGAGATCATCAGTCTTTTTGAAAACCTGATCGAAAACGCAATCAAGTATCGAGGTGCCCAGGCTCCTCGGATCTCTATCTCTGCAACAAGGCAAGACGGTGAATGGCTCTTCTTGGTGGAGGACAATGGCAGGGGCATCGAGAAACAGCACGCCAGGCACATCTTTGGAATGTTTAAGCGCCTGGCAGGGGGCGAGATTCCGGGAACCGGAATTGGCCTGGCAATAGCGGAAAAGATCGTCACCCAATACGGGGGGACGATCTGGGTAGAATCCGAGCCAGGCAAAGGTTCGAATTTCCTGTTCACATGGCCCGTGACTGGCCAATTGGACTCGAGCCGGACATGGTGGGGAGGCAGTGAAAATGAATAACTTGCATAGAATTGCACCGGAGAAAAATCACGATGATCTTGGTAATTGAAGACAACGAGCCGGACATCATGATGTTGAAGATGGCGCTTGCACAAGCTGGAGAGTCAGACAGAATCCAATCCATCACCGATGGTGCCGAGGCACTCATTTTTGCAAACAAACCGGTGGACAATCCTCCGATTCTGATTGTTCTTGATATCAACCTACTCAAAACCGATGGGTTCTCCGTGTTAGAACAATTGCGCAGAAATGAGGGGCTTAAAAGCGTTCCAGTAGTAGTGTGGAGCTCAACGCAACCGCCGGGAGATCTGGAATCGGTAATGGCACTTGGCGCGGATGACTTCTGGCTGAAACCGTCGACCTTAGATGAATGGCGCTCGCTCGGCAGGAGAGTCAGCGCTTTGCTGAAACCAGGAGAGACACCAGTACCGCCGCAACCCCGATAGCGTTTTTTCTGCCGGCTCATTTTTAGTGGCCAATCACCCTTCCGTCTGTGGTAATCCCGCTATGTTCGAGATCGAAGTGACAGGGGGCTTTGTTTCCCTTATATTATGGGTATAGCCATTCGCAGTCGGCCCGGAAAATATCGCTGGAAACTGATGCTGAACTAAGCAGAGTAACAGGCAACAAATGGCTAAAGAGGAGGGTCGCGATGATCTTGGTAATTGAGGACAACGAGGCGGACATTATGATGTTGGAAATGGCGCTCGCACAAGCCGGAGAGTCAGCAAAAATACAATCCATCACCGACGGCAACGAGGCCCTCGATTTTGCAGACAAACCGTTGGACAATCCTCCGCTTTTGATTCTTCTTGATCTCAATCTGGGTAATGTTTATGGGATCGCCGTGTTAGCGCGATTGCGCAGAAATGCGGGGCTGGACAAGGTTCCAATCGTAGTGTTGAGCTCGACGCGATTGTCGAAAGATCTGGAATCAGCCATGCAACTGGGTGCGAAAGACTTCTGGCTGAAGCCCTCGAGCCTAGATGGATGGCGCGATCTCGGCAAGAGAATTAGCGATTTGCTCAAACCAGTAGAAGAGCATGTATCGCAGCAACCCCAATAGCGGTTTTTGCTGGCAGTTGTTGACTTTTTCGCACCACGCCTAACAAATGTCTCTGGAAGATCATGCCAAACCAAGAAGAGAATGAGAGCCAATCGAACGTGAAATCGCCTTTCATGCGCACATGGCCCGTTACTGCTCAAACCGGATGGTGGCGATGATCCTGGTCATTGAGGACAACGAGGCGGATATTGTAATGTTGCAGATGGCGCTTGCGCAAGCTGGTGAATCAACCGAAATCCAATCCATCACCGACGGTGCCGAGGCTCTTGATATTGCAGACAAACCGTTTGACAAAGCTCTCGTTTTGATTCTTCTCGATCTTAATCTGAACAATGTTTATGGTATCGCCGTGTTAGCGCGATTGCGCAGAAATCAGGGACTGGACAACATTCCGGTAATAGTGTGGAGTTCAACGCGATTGCCGAGAGATCTGGAATCAGCCATGGCACTTGGCGCGAATGACTTCTGGCTGAAGCCCGCCACTTTAAATCGATGGCGCGATCTCGGCGAGAGGATCAGCTCTTTGCTGAAACTGCAACAAAAGCCTGAACCTAAGCAACTTGAATAGCTATAGCGCGCCGTTCGCAATTATTTTGCCTATCTCTCGACGACGGAACCGATCTGGACTTTGAATTTCGATAAATTATTTAAATTGCTGAAACAATCACGGGTTGGCAGTAATCAACACCCTTCGGCCCTGATGTGTTAGAAAAGATTACGAGCCTTGCTTCAAAAGCCGCTTAAGCCCCGCTTTTTGAGTATGTTGTCCCAGTCGGCTGAGCCGGTGAAATCGAACCCAATGCAATGGCATAATTAAAGTCATATGTCATCCACACTAAATCGCCGAATTTTAATCGTGGACGACGATGAGGAGCAATGTGCGCTTCTATCCGAGGCGTTGACCTCAGCAGGCTACAAAACCGAGACAGCCTACGATGGCCTAGCTGCGCTTGAAAGATTAGAGACGTTTGATCCTAGCGTTATTGTCACCGATCTCAACATGCCGCGGATGGACGGCTTCGAGTTAATTAAAGAGCTGGGGCGGCGTGAATCGCAGCCGCCGGTGATTGCCCTTACAGGGTACGGCAACGTTGAAAAGGCAATAGCGATTGTACAAGACCTCAACGCGTTCTGGTTTCTGGAAAAGCCGATAAAGCTTGGATCCCTAATGCCCTTGCTGGAGCGCGCACTCTCCCAATTTCACCTTAGTAACGAATCCAAGAGGCTTAATCGTGAGCTATCCATGCAGGGATTGCTGGGGGACATGGTCGGTAAGTCGCCGGCGATGCAGGGAGTGTTTTCCCTAATCCGTCAGGTTGCGCCCAGCACAGCAGCGGTTTTGATCACAGGAGAAAGCGGTACGGGCAAAGAAATGGTTGCGAGGGAAATCCACCGTCTCAGCCGGCGCGCCACTGGACCATTCATCGCCGTCAACTGCGCGGCTTTACCGGAAATGTTGATTGAAAGCGAGATGTTCGGGCACGAAAAAGGAGCTTTCACCGGTGCGGTGGAGCGCCGTGCGGGTTGTTTCGAACAATCTCATGGAGGTACGCTGTTGCTGGACGAGATTGGCGAGATGCCAATTCAAACGCAATCCAAATTGTTGCGGGTGCTGGAGGATCTTATCGTCAAGCGGTTGGGGGCGAAGACCGAGACCAAGGTTGACACCCGCATAATCGCCTCCACGAACAAAAATCCCGAAGAGGCGATCCGAAAGCGTGAGTTGCGCGAGGATCTTTTTTACCGCTTGAATGTGTTCCGGATTGAGTTGCCACCGCTGCGAGAACGGCGGGAAGACATTGCCGCGATCGCCGAAATTATGATCCACAATTTCAATCGGCGGCATGGAACCAGGGTGACGGATCTGATGCCCATCGTAGTCCAACGCCTGGAGGAGCACCCTTGGCCAGGCAATGTGAGGGAACTGCGCAACGTCGTTGAACGTGCGGTGATTCTAGCTCACGAGGGCTCAATACGTACGGATCACCTGCGGCTGGATCGCTCTCAATGCATTCCGTTACCGGTTCCGCGGCAAGTTGGCGAAGAGTTGACCTTCGCACCTGGTCTCCCCCTCTCTAAAGTAGAGGAAGCCTACATTCAGCTCACGCTGAAACATCTGAAGAACAACCGCGTTGAGGCGGCGGAGGCGCTTGGCATTAGTGTCAGGACTTTGCAGTCACGTTTAGTAGAAATTCGGGCGCGCTCGGAAAATGGATCGGAAGAAGCGGTGGGGAATGAGCCCCGCACACTAGAGGAAGTGGAAGCCGAGCACATTCTTAGAGTGCTTCAAGAAACGGGTGGGGTGGTGAGCAAGGCCGCAGCCCGTCTTGGAATGCCTCGGACTACGTTGAATGCTGTGATGCGGAAACTCCGAATCTCGAGGAAAGATCTTTGATACGCCTATTAACTCTGAGCGGGCAACGTAAAGCAGAAAGTTGAACCCTTCCCAGGTTGAGATTCCACCCATAACTTCCCAAGGTGCGTTTCCACGATTGCCTGGCAGATGGCCAAGCCTAAACCGTTTCCTGGTATGTTTCTCCCATGCAACCGGGTATAAGGTTCAAAAATATTCGCGTGATATTCCGGCGCAATGCCGGGGCCATTGTCCTGTACCGTCAAAACCCATTCGTGGTCTGCCCGCCGGGCCGAGATGGAGATCTCCGGCGTGACGTTAGTGCGGTATCGGACAGCGTTTCCGATAAGGTGTTGAAAGACAAGCTGCAAGCAATCGAAATCTCCAGACACGGAAGGAAGATCCCCATAAGAGATTTTCGCCTGGGCCGATTTCAATTCCAGATCCAAGTGAAGAAGCGCTTGGCGCAAGGGCAGAGAAAGGTGAACCATCGTTTGCGTGCGCAAATGATGGTCGGTGGCAACTAGCAATTCGGCAAGCCCGCCAAGCAAATTTTTCATCTGGAGTGCAGCTTTTTGCAGCAAATTAACAGCCTGCAAAGCGTCTCCGTCGAGCTTGCCTGCCGAGGCCGACTGAAGAATTTCTGTATAGAGACTTACCATCCGTACCGGTTCCTGGAAGTTGTGCACGGTCGTATAAGCAAATTTTTTCAAACGATCGTCTTGACTGGCGCCTTTACTGAAAGTCGAAGCTATATCCGTGCGAACGATTTTGCTCATACAGTACATAATAGCGATGGCGGGGACACCGGTCATGCCCCCGCGTTTTCAGTTCTAGAAGTGTTGCGGAACTATCTGTCGCAATCTTAATCTGATGAGACTTGAGGCGGAGTGAGAGAACCTCTTTCAGCGTTCTCCGAGGAGTTCGCCGATGGGCTGTAGGTGCTCGATGCGGTCGCAGGCGGTCTTGACTGCCATCATTATGGGTACCGCGACAATCATCCCAATCACTCCCCAAAGCCAGCTCCAGAAGAGGAGGCCGACAAACATGGCGACGCCGTTAATTTGTGCTGTCTTTCCCAAAAGAAAGGGCGTCAGCAAGAATCCTTCAAGGCTTGTGACGGCGAGCACTGCAAAGGCAATTTGGGCGGTGGTAATCAGGTTTCCGAATTGAAGAAATGCTATCAGGCCAATTCCCGCCGTGACTATGATTGCACCGAAGTACGGAATGGAGTTTAAGACGCCGGCAGCCAGCCCCCAAACTGCCGGCTGTCGCAAACCGAACGCCCATAGAACCGCTGTCGTGCAGACGCCAACGACCGCACTGGTGAAGACCTGGATGAGCAGGAATTTCCCGATCTGTGAGTTTATTTCGTTAATCGCTTCCAAGGTGACGCGTTTTTGTGAGAGCGTTGTGCCGATAATTCGAACTAATTTGCGCTTGTAAAGATCGCCTGATCCGAGAATGAAGAAGACGAAGAACGCCACCAAAATGACTTGGCTTAAAAAGCCCAAAAAGCCGACCGCGCCAGACCAGAAATAGTCATTGGCCCGGAAGACTGGCTGTTCAATTTGTACTTTCGTGATCCCCTTGGGCGCTGCCGTAGAAGCCCCGGCCGCGTCCAACGCGGTTTTCTCAATTTCCTTGGCCGCCTCTTGAATTTTAGCGATAGTACCTCCGGCTTCCTGAGGAGCCTGTTTTAACTCTTGGATCTTGCGTCTTATTTGCTGGGCCGCCTGTGGAAGACTCTCGATCGCGGCAACTGCTTGGCCTCTTAAGGCGTAGAGTCCGAAGCCAGCCCCCGCGAGGATTCCGAGAAGCACTATTGCTGCGGCAAGAAATCTTGGAATGCGAAGCCATGTCACCCAATTGACCACCGGGTCGAGGGCGTATGCGAGGAGAATAGCCAGGACGACAGGAATGAACAGGTCCTGGGCTAATTTCATCAAGGTAAGTAGTGCCAGCGCAGCTAGTATTGACAGAGCAACGCTGCGGATGGTGATGTTTGAGGAGATCGTGGGCGCCTTGAGACCATTTTCC
>JBKJUN010000333.1:0-2375 GCA_046590555.1 Bryobacter sp.
AGACTGTTTGTGCCTTGCCAGGCTGAGCCGCTACCTGCCCCAGAGAACGCAACACAGCACCCCATCCTGGCGCTGCGCCATCCAGGTCAAAAGTTTGGGAATCTGCCGCGAAGCAGGCAAAAACCAAGGCACTAATGAGTAAGCGCATACCAGACTCCTGCTCGAAAATCGGTGAAGCGGCGGGCGCGTGATGGATCGCCTTTCAACATATGCCGGCCATAGACGAAGTCAGCGAAAAGGTATAGGGATTTCGGCATAGCCGGTGCGCGCCACCTCACGCCGGGGCCGAATTCATAGTAATTGGCCCAGTCCATGCGGCGAAGGTCCGTCGTCAGATTGAGGTTGATGTAGAACTGCAGCGGCGCATTCGAGGCGTGATAACCGATCCTGTTCTGCCCGTAGAACAGTGTGTTGTTGTCGAAGCGGCTGAGGAAGACTCCATCGAAGGTGGTGTTGGCAAACCAGCCGCCCTCGCTTCCCAAGTTGGCAGCACCAAAGCCACGGGCGAAGTTTACACCACCCCGATAATCAGAGCGAATCGTCGCGGTGTTGTTCCGCTTGGCGAAATACTGCCAGGAGCCGCCCGCCTCACCCCAAGCCATCCAGCCATGCTTTCTCGCGGTGGCAAGCCCACCGGCTACAACCACTGCGCTTTCGCTCAATGCCTGTGGCGCAGCTTGCCCCAGTGGCCCGCGAAGGCGTCCTCCATTGCGATTGAGGTCACCAATGAAGCGAGTCGAGAGATAAGGGCGCACCTTCGAGGTGGGTAAACGGAACTCCATCTTGGCCTGCCCATAGGTGAAGACCTCATGCCAGCGGGACGAATAAAAGGGCAGCACCCAGGTAGTAGTGCGAACGGGCGCAAGCGAGGGTCGAAGGTTACGATAAGCCTGGTCTGCTTCAGACGCAAGCTTCGCGTTCTGGCTGCGCCGGGCAATATCGAAACACCGCACAGCATCACGATCAAGCTTCAGCATGTTATAGGTCCAACCGAGCCGCAGAGTGGTTGCATCATCATCAGGATTGGTTTCGTGCAACTGCTCCAGGTACCGGAGTGCGTCTTTTAGATAACCCTTTTCAAGGCTTCGGTCAGCCAACTCTTTGACTGCCGTGAGACCGCTCTCAGCCTTAGAAGCGGGCATCAGCCGGCTCACCTTGAGAAAGGCCAACTGCGCCACGCTGAGTGCATCGTCTGGCGCAAGCTTGAGGAGCTTTTCAAAAACCGAAATCGCCTCTTTGCCGCGATTCATCTTGAGCAGCAGGAAGCCAAGCTCGCGCCGGAGAGGTACATTCAGGGGGTCCATCTCGACGGCCATCTCGAATTCATAGACATAGGGATAGCGCGGCATGAGAAGCTCGCGCGCCTCTTCGGCAACCATTACGGGCGTTCCTCGGGAGGCAGCGATCAGCGCCGCACTTGCGTAGTCAGGACGCAAAGCCTCGTGCTCCACGCGCGCGATATCGAGCAGAAAGCGACGCTTATCAGGCTTGAGTCCGAAGGCGACTCGGTACTCTGCAGCGGCAGCCACCCAGTCATTATGTTCTTCCAAATGACGTGCAAGCTCTTCGTGCACGCTATAGCTGTCTGGAGTCTTGGCGGCTGCCTCTGTCCAACGCGCGATGCTGGCTCGCAGGTCGGTGTCGAGGCGAGTCCTGGTCTCAGTTGCCTGTTTGCGGATGACACCATCTTTCGCCTGCTGCAACCGCAGGAAGACTTCGAATGCTTCCGCCCGCTTGCCAGTCTCGTAGGCAAGATACGCATACTCAAGAGAAAGACGTTCATCATCAGGGCGTGAATTCAGAACCATTTTGAGTTGATCGCGCCCTGCGACTGTTTCGCCCTGGCGCAACAGCAGGTAGGCATAGTCAAGGCGGGCATTGACATGATCTGGCGCAAGTCCCAGCGCGGACTCAAACGCAAGACGGGCTTCGTCCAAACGCGCGGCCTTTAGATGGGCATAAGCCTGGTCCAGTTCTTGCTGGCCGTAGAGGCTTAGCGCGCAAGTCACAGCGGCAAGTCGGGAAATTCTAAACATCAAAGTGCAAGGATGTAGTGCCGCAACCCGGCAATTATTCGCACACTTTTTGCGCCATCCTAAATCCATGACCTTGCGCCCTTTCCTGCTGGAGCGTTTTTTTGCCCAATACGAATTCCAGCCCGCCTTGCATCTGGCTAGCTCAGACTGTGAATCGCTCACGATCCCGGAGTTGCTCGCTTATGCAAGTGTTGAAGATCTGGCTGCATGGGGCTCAATGAAACTGGGTTACACCGAGACGGCAGGCCACCCGGAATTGCGCAGCCTGATCGCAAACGATTACGAAGGCATCGATTCCAGCGATGTAGTCACTGCAGTCCCGGAGGAAGCGATTTACCT